>JANNAO010000478.1:0-5361 GCA_031384405.1 Verrucomicrobiota bacterium
AGTCGAGGACGAGGACGAGAACGACGACGAGGACGAAAGTTGAGCAGCACATTCAACCACACGCCGAGACGCGCCGCCGCTTGACTCACGGCACTCAACTCCTGAACCTCGCAGTGAATGATTGCTCGCGTCACACTCGAAATCGCCCTCCGCAAGGAGTTCGATTACGCCATCCCGCCTGAACTGGCGGGCAAGGTGGATGTGGGCAGTCGCGTGCAAGTTCCGTTCGGCGCGCGAAAAGTTCTCGGCGTCGTCACGGCTGTCGCCGAAGAATCCGCCCACGCACGGCTCAAGCCCATCCTCAAAGTCATCGGCGCACAAACTCTCGTCACCGCCAAGGTTCTCAAACTCGCGCGCTGGATCGCGGACTACTACTGCTGCGCACCGGAGATCGCGCTCAAATCCATTTTGCCGGAGGCCGTGCGACAAGAGAACGCAGGCTGGCGCGAGCGGCTGTTCGTTCGCGTGATGCCGCTCGTCGGAGAATTTCCCAAACTCGCCAAGCGCCAGCTCGAAGTCTGGAACATCATCGAGGAGCGGAGAGAAATTTTGCTGTCCGAATTGGTGGCTCTCGCGGAAACCACTGCCGCCACCGTGCGCAAACTTGAAGATCGCGGCCTCATCACGATCACGAATGAAATCTCCGAGCGCGATCCTTACGAGAACGAAAAAATTTTACCGAGCGACGCGATTGTGTTGAACCCCGCGCAGGCGGCGGCGTTGGGGCGGATCACCGAGGCGATGGACATTGCAGGGGAGAAAAGGGGAACGGGAGAAAAGGAGAATATGAGCAAAGGCGTCCGCTTGCCCGACGTCTCATCTGCTCCCCTTCCCCCTTTCCCCTCAGCCACATCCTCCTTCACGGCGTCACTGGCTCCGGCAAAACTGAAATCTACCTCCAAGCCATCGCGCACGCGCTGGAACAGGGCAAAGGCGCCATCGTGCTCGTGCCGGAAATCGCGCTCACGCCGCAGACGGTGGAGCGATTCAAGGCGCGGTTCAGTTCGGGAAAATTGCAGACGCTCGTGGCCGTGTTGCACTCGCATCTGAGCGCGGGCGAGCGACATGATGAGTGGCACAAGATTCGGCAAGGCAGGGCGCGGATCGTGATCGGAGCGCGTTCGGCGATCTTTGCGCCGGTTGAACCGCTCGGACTCATCATCGTGGATGAGGAGCACGAGCATACTTACAAGCAGGAGGAAGCACCGCGTTATCATGCGCGCGATGTCGCCATCGTGCGCGGCCAGATGGAGGGCGCAGTTGTCGTGCTGGGTTCAGCCACGCCTTCGATGGAGAGTTATTACAACTGCAAGATCGGCAAGTACACGCTGCTCGACATGCCGGAACGCGTGGACAACCAGAAGATGCCCGTCGTGCGCGTGGTGGACATGCGACAGGCCGCTCGCAAAGAAAAGGGCACGCTGATCTTTTCGCCGCAACTCAAGGAAGCCATCACGCAACGGCTGGAGAAGAGCGAGCAGACGATTCTGTTTCTCAACCGGCGCGGTTATTCGTCGTCGTTGCAATGCGAGAAGTGCGGACACGTTTGCGAATGTCCTAACTGCTCGCTCTCGCTTACGTTTCATCGCGCGGAAAATCTGTTACGTTGCCATCTCTGCGGCCACAACGAGCGCGTGCCCAGTGTTTGCCCAGACGAGAAGTGCAAGAACCCGGCCATCCGCTACTCCGGTCTCGGCACGCAGAAAGTTGAAGAGGTGCTGGGGAAATTATTCCCCAAGGCGCGCATCAAACGCATGGACGCCGACGTGATGAAGCGGAAGGAAGATTATCGCCAAGTGCTCGGAGATTTTCGCGCGGGCAAGATTGATATCCTCATCGGCACGCAGATGATCGCCAAGGGGCTGCATTTCCCGAACGTCACGCTCGTCGGAATCATCTACGCCGATCTGGCGTTGAACATGCCGGACTTCCGCGCGGGCGAACGGACGTTTCAGTTGTTGACGCAGGTCGCCGGGCGAGCGGGTCGCGGCGATGTGGAGGGCGAAGTGTTCGTGCAAGCGTTCACGCCGTTTCATCCCGCCATCCAATACGCGCGGCGTCACGACTTCGTGGGATTTTACGATCAAGAGATCGAATTTCGCGAGCAGTTGAAATATCCGCCTGCCGCGCGCGTCGCCTTGCTCACGCTCAAAGGGCGCAACGAAGAGAAGGTTCAATTCTCGGCGGAGCATCTGCGGCGGGCGTTGGACCAGTTGGTCGGTGGTGGAGGGGAAAAGGAGCAGAAGGGAAAAGGAGCGGAGGAGAGCGCGACATTGTTCGATCCGGTTTCTCCTCTGCCCCTTTCCTCCTCTGCCCCTCTGCCTGTCGCCGCGCCTGCGCACTTTCGGGATTTAATCATCGCCGGCCCCGCGCCCGCGCCGTTGCTGCGTGCGGAAACTTTTTATCGCTACCAGATCATGCTCCGCACAAAAGCCATGAGCCGGTTGAGTCATGCGCTGGCGAGAATTGTTCAAGAACTGGAACTGCCGGACGACATCACGCTCACAGTGGACATTGATCCGGCGAATTTGTCGTGAGCTTGGGAAGATGTCGGAAGTGTTCAACCCGACTTCCGAAGTAGCGGCAGGCATCCTTGCCTGCCGTAGAGCCGGGCATCCCTGCCCGGCGGAAGGAATCGCACGAGCAGCGCACGACACGGGAGATTCAAGAGACACACAAAAATCCACGCCCCTTTCCGGGCGGCAAGGATGCGCGCCCTCTACGGCAGGCACGGATGCCCGCCGCTACAACCGCGCGACACCGCCAGTTCTATTTGGGAGTTCAGGTTCAACTCATCACACCTCCGTTGCGAAGTGTCCGGTATTGGTTAGCATCCACACATGGCTTTCGCCCACACACGACTCCTGCTTTGCAGCCTGGCATTCTTTTTTCTGGCGCAATGTTTCGCGTCCACGAATTTGCCCGCGCCTGTCTCCCACTACGAAATCCGCGCTGATCACGATCCGAACGGCATCGGCAAGTTTTACATGGGCCGCGAGATCGCGCACGTCATGGGGCATGAAGCGGCGGATTGGTTGGAACGACCCGAACGTGAAAGAGAGGAGCGTTCAGATTTGCTCCTTCCCGCGCTGAAGCTCAAACCCGGTGATGCGGTGGCGGACATCGGTTGCGGGAGCGGTTATTACACGCGACGACTGGCGAGAGCCGTTAATGGTAGTAGCAGCCGACGTGAGTCGGCTCAAACATCAGCCGGGAAAAGTCAGAGCCGACTCACGTCGGCTGCTACAAATGAGGCGGTGGGCATCGTCTATGCCGTGGAGATTCAACAGGAGATGCTTGATCTCCTCACCAACAAACTCGCGTCGGAAAAGATTTTCAACGTGAAGCCCGTGCTCGGCACGATCACTGATCCCAAGCTGCCGCGCGTGGCGGTGGATTTGATTCTGATGGTGGACGTGTATCACGAGTTCGATCATCCGTTCGAGATGGTGGCGGCGATGTGCCAATCCTTGAAGCCGGGCGGGCGCATTGTGTTTGTGGAGTTTCGCGGCGAAGACCCGGATGTGCCGATCAAGCGGGTTCACAAAATGACCGAGGCGCAGGTGCGCAAGGAGATGAGCCTTCATCCTCTCGACTGGGTGGAAACCATCGGCACGCTGCCGCAGCAACACATCATCGTGTTCCGCAAAAGACCGTGACGAAGTTACCCCTTGAAGTGGCTTGCAGAGGCGAGTTAACCCCCGCCAGCAAGGATCACTTCAATCCACTTCGCGCGAAGTTGCGCCAACAACTCCGCCGGTGCTTGGCTGTCCGTGACAATGGTGTGGACTTTGGAGAGATCGCAAAGTTGCGAGACGGAGCGGATTGAACGCATGAACGTTATCCGCCTGCGTGAAATCCAAGTTGGCGAAAGTGGGGCGAGGCTGTTATGGTTTGGCCATGAGCATCACTGCCGTCATTGAACAGGGGTTGATCAAGCTGCCCAAGGATGTTCCTTGGGCGTCTGGCACGGTTGTTAAGATCGAGCCTGTGCAGGAACAATCTCCGACGCTTTTGGATGCTATGAAAGAGTTCGACGGTATGGCGGAAGATATGCCTGCCGATCTCGCCACCAATCTTGATCACTACGTCCACGGTCATCCCCGCCAATGAGCCTCGTCTTTGCGGATGCGTTTTACTTCGTCGCACGGCTCAATCGCCGCGATCAACATCACGAACGTGTCGTGGCTTTCTCCCGCGAGTTTCGCGCCCAGATGCTCACCACGGATTGGGTGTTGATGGAAGTCGCTGATGTGCTCGCCAAATCAGAAAGTCGGCAGCGGATTCGCGAATTCATTCTGCATCTGCGGCAGAGCAAGGTTTGCGAAGTCGTTCCAGCGTCGCGCGAGTTGTTTGATTCAGGGCTGGAGTTGTATCGTCAACACGCGGACAAGGCGTGGACTCTGACGGATTGTGTGTCTTTCGTGGTCATGCGGGAGCGTGGAATCACGGAAGCTTTGACGCAGGATCACCATTTTGAGCAGGCTGGTTTCAAACCACTATTTGATTAGGGCAAGCGGTCGCTCGATTCTCCTCAAGCTCCCGCAGCGACAATCACTTCAATACCCTTCGCGCGAAGTTGCGTCACCAGTTCCGCCGGTGCTTGGCTGTCCGTGACGATGGTGTGGACTTTTGAGAGATCGCAGAGTTGGGAGACGGAGCGGCGACCGAATTCGGCTTCCATGGCAGTCGTTGCAATAAACCTTTCTTCGGCCTCTCTCTTGGCTAACGTGGTGCGGCAATGAATTCTTCCGGGCGCGGGCACAATGTGGATTCAATCAGATCCGAGTCAGGATCATGTTTTACCCATTGCGCGTGGGCAGTGCGGCGCGATTCAGAGGCGCAACGACGTGGAGGCCGAGAATTTCAAACTTTCCTGGGCTGTTTTCCGTTCCGTTTGCGCATGAACAGGTGGAAGCAGACCACGCCATAATATGAATCCCAACTCATCCCGTGAGAAAGAGCTTTTCAACGCCGCCGTTGAACTGTCATCGCCCGCTGAACGCGCGGCGTTGCTGGATCGCGAGTGCGCGGGCGATGCAGAACTACGCGCGTCGGTGGAGGCGTTGCTGCGCTCGGACGCGGAGGCGACGGCGAAATTCCTGGATTCACCGGCAGGCCCGACTCCGCCGCTTGTGGCCGCTACAATCCGAGTCACACCGTTGGAAACCGATGACTATTCCAAGCAGACCATCGGACGTTACAAGTTGCTTGAGAAAATCGGTGAAGGCGGTTTCGGCGCGGTTTATGTGGCCGAGCAGACCGAGCCGGTGCGTCGCCGCGTCGCGCTCAAGGTCATCAAGCTGGGCATGGACACCAAGCAGGTCGTCGCGCGGTTCGAGGCGGAGCGGCAGGCGCTGG
>JANNAO010000486.1:0-6322 GCA_031384405.1 Verrucomicrobiota bacterium
CCTTGCCGTTGACGACGAGCACATCGTCTTCCGCCTTGTCCGCAGCGGATTTCTTGGAGCTGACCGTGCCGGCAAAACGACCCTGGGTGGAGTCGTATTTGACGAGGTACGCCAGATTGTCGGCGGGAACGATATCGCCGACCGCGACGACTTCGATGTCTTTACCCACCAAGCCTTGTTCGACCAGCGCCCGGAAGACCAGACGGCCAATGCGGCCAAACCCATTGATTGCAACTTTCACAGCCATAATTTCAGTTTCGATTTCGGTTTCAGGTTTAGGAAATAAACGAGCGCAGATAATAACCGGTGAACACGTCGGGTCAACGCGGAATCTTGGGGCAAATCGGTTGAAGTTTGCCTCTCGACACGATCTCCGGCCACGCGCTGTGAGTGAACGACCTTTCGCGCTCCGTCAGGCGAGTTCACCCGCGCTGATACGCCGCGCGCTGCGTCGGGATTCCCTTCGCATTGAAGTCGCGCTCGAAATCCGTCACCACCGCCGCCAGCGCGGACGGCGTTTCCACCGGAGTGAACCGTTTATCCGCCGCAAAGACTTCGAGCATCTGTGTGAAGTAATCTTGATCGTCTGTGCGCAAATAAACAATGCCGCCCGGCGACAACGCCTGCCATGCGAGCGTGGTGAAGCGTTCGTTGATCAGGCGGAATCTCCGGTGCTTCTTCTTCGGCCACGGATCGGGAAAATAAATATGCAACGCCCGCGCGCAGTTCGCCGGAAGCAGAAACTCCAGCAGATACGCGCTCTCAACGCGGACGCCCCGCACGTTGGTGAGATTCAGTCGCTGCCCCTTGCGATCCACCTTGTTGACGCTACCCATGAGCAGTTCCACGCCGAGGAGGTTGGTCTGCGGATTCAGCCGCGCGTGTTCGATGAGAAACGAGGCGTCGCCGCAGCCGAGTTCGACTTCCAGATGTTGCGCCACGGGAAAAAGTTTCGCGATGTCCATCCGTTCGAGGATGGTTTCAAACTGGTGAATGAGCGACGGCGCGCGTATTGCGACAGGTTGTTCCACGCGCTGAGTGTAACCCGACGCCGCGCGCCGGAGCAACGCCAGGTGTTACACGCTAAACCATCTCCTTGGCGTCACTGAAAAGTTGTCCGATAGAACCGGCTGCTCGCAAGTTTTGCGGTCGTATCTGTCGCCACGGCATTTCCCTCGGCGTCTGCGGTCACATTTGCGAGCGTCGTCCATGTGCCGGTGTTGGGCTTGGCCCGGTATTGGATGCGGCACAGCGAGTCCGGCGGCGCGGCGCAGGACACTTGCACGTTGCCGTTGGTCAACGCCTTGATCTGCATCATTCCCAAAAGCGGCTGCGCGGAGAGTGCCACGCGGTAAAATCGCTTCGGCACACGCGAGGAAGAAGCATCAATGATGGCGATGCTTCCCAACGAGTTTGCGGTCACATTCGTCAGCGTCCGCCAGGAACCCGGCAGCATCGTGGAGCTGAATTGGATTCCGCAGACCGTTCCCGCTGCCGCGCGACAATCCAGCTTCATGTTGCGATTCGTCTGAGCCGCGATCTTGACTGAAGAAATTGCCCGAGGCGTCAGCAGCAATTGATTGGACGGCGGGCTTTCCAAGTTGGCGGCGTTGTAAGAAACCGCAAACAACCGATAGGTGGTGTCGGCCAGCATGTTCGTCACAGTTGCGGTCAAGTTCGTGCCTACGACGATGCGATTCGTGGCCGGCAAGTTCGTCGCACCGTAATAGAGGACGTAACCCTTCACGGTTGGATCATTCGGAGTATTCCAACCCAGCGTGACCGGGGCGGAATACAGCGGGGCGGAGATCGCCGTGTTCGGTGCCGCGCACAGCACGGCGATGAAAACAATACACAGACCGTATTGGGTTAAAACTTTGTTCAGCATCCGACAAACAGCTTTTAATGTCATCAGAGTCGCCGCCGGAAACAGTCCTGCGGGTATCTGATCTCGCACGAACCGCCCCTTTGCATGTCCGATGCCAGCGGAGAGGTCGGGAGGAGATTTGGATGCGGATGAATCAGCAGGCGGTGAAGGAAAGGATTCTCAGCGCGATGAAACCCGCGCCAAACAAGGGGATTTAGCAGAGACGCGCCTGATCCATCAACGAGAGTTCGTCACAGAAAATTTTCGAGAAAATGTTTCCGGAAAGTTCAGTGGGAAACGCCCGCGCGAGCTTGTGAGGAATTTGAACAAGCAACGATCAGAAACCGATCAAGATTCGTGGCACGAAAAGACGCGGGCCGCAGAATTTGGATTGGGGTTTGTTGGCGATGGGATGTGGGAGTTTTACCACCACTGCAACACAAGGCAGAATCATTGATGGCAGAATGATGGGGTGCGGTTACAAACGGGTGAGGCCACGGTAGGGCGCGTCAGTCCCTGCGCGCCGTCTTCGTGAATCAGGATGCTCTCGTTCCAGCCAGCGGCGCGTTGAGGACAACGCGCCCTACCGCCGAACGTCCCGCCGCGCATAGTCTCACCCGACTTTAATCGCACCCAGAATGATGAAGCCCGCTTCCGATTATTCTGCCAACAATCATTCTGCCAAAATCAATCCTGCGTGATGGCTCGCATCTCGGCTTCGAGTTGCTGACGCAGGGTTTCGCGTTCGGCTTCGGTGGCTTCACGCGGCACACGCATGACGCGGCCCGTGGTGATGTCGCAACGCGCGAACGGCAGCGGGATTTGAAAACGATCCCAGCTCTTCAGTTGGATTTTCCAGTTCAACCGATACGCCGCAGGCACGATGGTTAATCCAGTGAGTTGCGCCGTAGCGATCACGCCCTCGCGCACTGTGTAACAAGGCCCACGCGGTCCGTCGGGTGTGATGGCAAGGTCGTAGCCGCGACTGCCCCAGGCCACCAGCTCCCGCAACGCTTGCGCGCCGCGTCGCGACGATGACCCACGCACCGGTTCAATGCGAAACAACTCCAACACCCGCGCGAGCAACCCGCCATCTTTGCTGGCACTCACGAGTGCACCGAGTTTGCGTTCCGGTTGATGACGGCGGACGAATCGCTCATACATCGTCAGACTTAACGCGAGGCGATTGTGCCAGACGGCGAAGATGATCGCCTCCTTCGGCGCGCCGGAAAAATAGCCGGAGCGATCGTCCAGCCGGAAGCGGATCGTCGCTTCCATGCAACGCACGATGAGCCAGATCAAGCGCGCGACCAGACGCTGATGCCATTTGGCGCGATGCGGGATCACGACACCACTCGAAAGCGTCTGGGGTTTTGCGTCGGGCATCTCAACCTTTTTTCAGTGCGGCACGGACGAGTTCTTCCACGCCTGCCTTCTCGCCGAGCATCGCTTGCGCGGCGCGGACGGATTCGTGTGCTTCGGGTTGTTTGAAACCCAACGCCATCAATGCCAGCACGGCGTCGTTCACTTTTTGATCGGAAGCGGAGAGCGACCGCGCCGCGCTCGTGGCTTCCCACGCGCCCGCCGCGCCAACTTTGTCGCGCAACTCCACAACAATGCGCTCGGCGGTTTTTTTTCCAACGCCGGAGATTTGTGAGAGCGATTTGACATCGCCACTCGCCACCGCGCCACGGAACGAAACGGCGTTCATGCCGCTCAAGATATTGAGCGCGGTCTTCGGGCCGATGCCGCTGACGTTGTTGATCAACATGCGGAACAACTCGCGCTCCGGCACCGTCATGAAGCCGTAAAGCACATGCGCATCTTCGCGCACAACGAGGTGTGTGAGGATCGTCACCTCGCCGCCGGGCTGCGGCAGTTTGTCGAACGACGACAACGGGATCAGCACGTCGTAGCCGACGCCATTCACGTTCACCGTGACGGACGTGGGCAATGCGTCAACCAGTTTGCCTTGGAGAAAAGAAATCATAAACAACCACAAATGGACACGAATGAACACGAACAAGAAAAATTCTGACGCGAATTTCGCGAATTATCGCGAATGGAAACAGCCCGATTGGAATTCGCGATAATTAGCGGAATTCGCATCAACTCGGCTTCGGATTTGTGCTCAGTTGTGTTCATTCGTGTTTCAAATCCGCTTCGCCGCACTCAGGCTATAACGGCTGCGCTCCTGAGTTTGCGCCTGCACCAACGCCAACGCCAGCGCATCCGCAGCATCCGCATCCGGTAACTCGTCCAGTTGCAACAGGCGTTGCACCATCTTCGCCACGGCGAGCTTTTGCGCCGCACCGTAGCCCACGATGGCCTGCTTTACCTTGCGCGGCGCGATCTCGTAAATCTCCAGCCCCGCTTCGCCGATGACTGCCAACGCTGCCCCGCGCGCTTCGCCCATGATGATGGCGGTCTTGATGTTTTGCGCGAAGAACAATCCCTCCACCGCACAGACCGTGGGTTGAAATTTCTTCAACACGTCGCGCAACGTCTGCGAGATATGCGCCAGACAACGCGAGTGCGGCCAGTCTTTCGGACAAGAAATCGTGCCGTGCGCCAGCGTACGCGCGTGGGGCTTCGCCAGTTCGATCACGCCGTAACCCGTGCCGCGCAACGACGGATCCACTCCAAGAATGATTCTGTGCGCGTTGGCTCGTGGTGCAATCAACGCATCAACGCCCTTCACAGTAGAGCGCGTTTTGCGTCCGCTGACGCGCGCGTTCATTTCGTTGAATTGCTGGAGAGTGATGCCCACACGCAAACGATGCCAATGATTCGGAATCGGCAAAAGGAGAAAACAGGCGGATCAAAAACTGGATTGTTGGATTGTTGGATTGTTGGATTGTTGGATTCTTGGATAAATGGATTAGCGACACGCAAGTGCCCATCCATTCATCCATCAATCCATCAATCCAACGGATCGTCATCTGCGGGTTCTTTATCAAACTGGGCTGGCAATCTTCGCTGGCATCGCTAAGTTTCCGGCGTGAACTCAGAACATTCAGTCGCCGCACATTGGAATCAGGACTTCGATGAAGTCCGCCTAGGACAATGGGCGAAAGACTTGCGCCAGCAACTGCGCGCGCCGCAGGTGTCGCTCGGTCTTGTGTTCATGACGCCGCGCTTCTTTTCGCAGGCCAAACAGATTCTCGAAACCCTCCGCGTCCACGCGCGCATTCCGCTGCTCGCGGGTTGTTCCAGCACGGCACTCGTGGCGGGCAGCGAGGAGTTGGAAGAAAACCCCGGCATCGTGCTCGCACTTTATTCGTTGCCGGGCGCAAAGCTCGACGGAATCTATTTTACGCAAACTCAGGTGGAAGAAGCTGAGGGTCAAACCTACTGGCAGGACTTGACCGACATTGCCGCCAGTCAAACCAACGGCTGGCTTACGTTCATTGATCCGTTCCATCTCGACTCGGAATCGTGGTTGCGCACTTGGAACGCATCCTACGCCGGGTTGCCGGTCTATGGCGGACTTTCCAGCGGCGTGTTTGCAGATCAAGTCACACAAATTTATCTCAACGGCGATGTCCACGAAGAAGGCGGCGTGGCGATCTCCGTCGGTGGCGACGTCAAACTCGCGGGCGTCATCTCGCAAGGTTGCACGCCCATCGGCGACACTTGGACGCTCACGCGCGTGGAACAAAACCTCATCCACAAGATCGCGAACCGCCCGGCATACGAAGTTCTTTCCGAGACGGTGAATCACCTGACGCCGGACGAACAAAAGAAAGTGCGCGGCAATCTGTTCATCGGACTCGTCGTCAACGAATACCTCGATGACTTTCATCGCGGTGATTTCCTGGTGCGCAATCTTCTCGGCGGCGATCCGCAGACCGGCGTGCTGGCCGTGGGCGCGATGCCGCGAGCCGGTCAGACCATGCAATTCCAGCGACGCGATGCCGAAGCCGCGACCGAGGACATGAACGAACTGCTGGGCATCGCGCACCTCAAGCTGGGCGGCGCGACAGTTTATGGCGGCTGCCTCTGCTGCTGCAACGGACGCGGCAAACATCTCTTCGGCGAATCCGGCCACGACGCGCAACTCGTCCAGAAACAATTCGGCGGCATCGGGCTGTCCGGTTTTTTCTGCAACGGCGAGATCGGCCCGGTCGGCCAGAAGAATTTCCTCCACGGCTACACGGCCTCGCTGGCGTTATTTGTGAAGAAGTGAGGCTGACTTGATTCTGGCGATTGCGGTTTTTGTCGTCTCACCCGACTTCCGAAGTAGCGGCAGGCATCCTTGCTTGCCGTAGAGCCGGGCATCCCTGCCCAGCGGAAGGAATCGCACGAGCAACGCACAACACAGGAGATTCGAGAGACGTACAGAAATCCACGCCCCTTTCCGGGCGGCAAGGATGCGCGCCCTCTACGGCAGGCAGGGATGCCCGCCGCTA
This sequence comes from Verrucomicrobiota bacterium, assembly GCA_031384405.1. Lineage (GTDB taxonomy): Bacteria > Verrucomicrobiota > Verrucomicrobiia > Limisphaerales > JADLHS01 > JADLHS01. The sequence goes on from JANNAO010000486.1 coordinate 6,280, forward strand.
CAATCGCGCCGCACCGCCAGTTCTATTTCGGAGTTCGGGTTCA
>JANNAO010000487.1:0-4496 GCA_031384405.1 Verrucomicrobiota bacterium
AACGGGGTTGCATCGCCGTTGCACGCGCCTGGATTCAACCCCTTCAGGGTTGATGCGGCATGGTCATCGTTACCCAGGGTAGCTCGTTCCTCGCAACCGCTGGGCTATAGGATTCAACCCCGTTGGGGTTGACGGAACGCCGGCAAAACGCTGGTTTCCCTTAACGTTGTTGCAGAACGAATTTCCGAAAGGCATTAAGATTAACCTGACTTCCGGAGTAGAAACCTGTGGCAGCATGCGAAGTAGAGTTCGGAGCGCCCCGAAAGCGTTCGGGGCAGCAACTTTCGCCAATCAAGCGGCTGCAAAATTTCTTACGTCTCCTTTGGGACTCCTTTGGATTTTCGTAATTCGTTTCGGCATAGTTCACAAACGCGCCAGCACCCTTTTGTGTGCAGAAGTGAAAGCCAGCTTGCGGAGTTGCGCGAGATTGAGCCAACGCCCGGAAATCTGTGGTGAAGCCTCGTCAAGCGTCGCGTTCCAGGCTTCCAGCGTGATGCGATAGCGCGTGATGGAATGTTTGATGGTGCAGAGAGGTCTCGCCGAAATGATCTGAAAGGGCACGGCTGATTTCTGTCTTTCTGTGGTCGCCTCAATGTTTGGAAATTCCCAGAGATGCGCGTTCACCACCCCGGCTGGGCGCTGGCGGACGAGATATTCTCCGTCGCGACCGACGATGAATGCGATGAAGCGTCGCGCCGTGGCGGCTTCGCGCTTGGCGATGTTAGGAAGCTGTTCTTGCAAATTATTTTTTTGCGCGATGCAGAGTTTCTTGATCGGGCAAACATCGCACTGCGGCGAGCGCGGCGTGCAGATGAGCGCACCGAGTTCCATGAGGGATTGGTTCAGCGCGGAGCAGAATCCAATGCTTGTAGCAGCCGACGTGAGGAGGCTCTGATCTATTGCCGACCCGCCGTGCTCGCGCACTGTCGCGGCAGGTTGCCGATTGGCGATTGCCGATTTTGAAGCATGAGCCGACTCACGTCGGCTGCTACGAGAGGAGTTGAGCCGCGCCGCTTCCGTCACGAGTTTTTCTGCAAGCTGCCAGAGCAGCGCATTGGTTTTCTTCTCACGCGGATCGGTGGCGATTCCGAAGACGCGGGTCAACACGCGTATGACGTTGCCATCCACAATCGGACGCGGCTGATTGAAAGCGATGCTCGAAATCGCACCCGCCGTGTAACGCCCGATGCCCGGCAGCGCGAGGATGTCATCGAAGTTTTCGGGAAACTTGTAGGCGACGACGTGAGGAGTCTCTGATCTGATGCGGGCTGCTGATTGCTGGTTGCCGATTTTAGTTTGAGCCTCGTCACCTCGTCTCCTACAAGCTGATTGTTGCGCCACGATCTGCTGTGCGGCGCGTTGCAGGTTGCGGACGCGCGTGTAGTAGCCGAGTCCTTCCCAGAGTTTGTGAATCTTCGCTGCACGCGCTTTGGCGAGTGCTTCGATGGTCGGAAGTTTGCGCATCCAACGCTCCCAATACGGGATGACAGTCTTGACCTGCGTTTGTTGAAGCATGATCTCGGAGACCCAGATCGCATAGGGATCGCGCGTGCGTCGCCACGGGAGATCGCGCGCATTGGTGGCGAACCATTGCAGGAGCAACGGCGCAAGTTTGGCGGCGGTGCGGTGCGTGGTGCGTGGTGCGTGAGTCGGCATTTTCGTTGCGAATGATTGTGGAGTTCACCGCGTGGCGAAAAGAGAATTCTCCTGGGCAAAACTCAACTTGTCGCTTGCCGCTTCCAATAAGCACGACGTACCGTCCGCGCATGGACTTGGAAGACCACCTCGGCGACATCATCCGCAAAGCGCGTTCGATGAGCGGCGTGTCGGCGGCGGCGGCAGCGACGGCGGCAGGAATGAGCGAGGCAGAACTCGCGTCGCTCGAAGCTGTGGGGACATTTGCCAAACGACCGAACTTTGCGGCACTCGCGAACATGATTGGTTTGAACGCTACCAAACTTGAAAGCATCGCGAACGGTTGGTTGCCATCGGAGAAAGATTTGAGCGCGTGGCAGCATTTCAGGATGTTCACCTCGGCGGATGACGGGATGACGGTGAATTGTTTTCTCGTCTGGGACGAAGCGTCTCGTGATGCAGCGTTGTTCGACACGGGGTTCGATGCGCAGGTGATTTTTGACACGCTCGCGGCGGAACGGCTGAAATTGAAACACCTCTTCATCACGCACTCGCACTACGATCACGTCCACGCGCTCGGGGAAATCCGCGCGGCGCGACCGGATGCCAGTCTGCATACGAGTTCCAGGAACGCGCCCGCCGAACAGCGCAACCAGCCGGGCGAAGTCGTGTCGCTCGGCGGATTGCGGATCAGTCACCGCGATACGCCCGGCCACGCCGAGGACGGTATCACCTACGTGATCACTGGTTGGCCGAACCCCGCGCTGGGGGTTGCCATCGTGGGCGATGCGATCTTTGCCGGTTCGATGGGGCGCGGGAATGACTCGTGGGACTTGGCGAGGCAGAAAGTGCGCGAACAAATCCTCACACTCCCGCCAGAAACATTGCTTTGCCCCGGTCACGGCCCGCTGACGACCGTGGCGGAAGAGCAGGAGAACAACCCGTTTTTCTGATTTTTGCAATTTGACCCGTGCCCATGCGGTTGTTAGCCTCCGCGTCCCTGCAAACAGGGTTTTATGCGACATACCATCTCAGTTCTCGTGGAAAACAAGTTCGGCGTGCTCACGCGTGTGGCCGGGCTTTTCAGCGGACGCGGCTACAACATTGATTCACTCAACGTCGCGCCCACGCACGACAGCACTGCGTCCCGCATGACTATCGTCACGCATGGCGACGAAGCCACGGTCGAGCAGATCGTCAAGCAGCTCAATAAATTGCCGGACGTGCTCAAGGTGCAGGATTTCCGCGAGGGCGAATACGTAGATCGCGAACTGGTGCTCGTGAAAGTTTCCGTGGATTCCAAAGCGCGCGCCGAGGTGATGCAGATCACCGACATCTTCCGCGCGAAGATCGTGGACGTGCAACCCAAGTCTTTGACCATCGAGATCACCGGCAACGAGAGCAAGATCGAGAAGTTCGTCGCGTTGATGGATGGCTTCGGCATCCTCGATCTCACCCGCACGGGCAAGGCCGCGATGCCTAGGAAATAGTTTCACTGAAGTCTAAGGTCTAACGCCTAAAGCATACGAACACATCGCTCCATCAACTTTCAACAATCAACCATCAACTAAACATGCCTGCTAAAGTTTATACCGACAAAGACGCGAATCTCGCCGTCCTCAAAAATAAAACCCTCGCCGTGCTCGGCTTCGGCTCACAAGGCCACGCCCACGCGCTGAACCTCAAAGAGAGCGGACTCAATGTCATCATCGGTCTCTACGAAGGCAGCAAATCCATCGCGGCAGCGGAAGAAAAAGGTTTCAAAGTTTATCCGACAGCGGAAGCCGTGCGCCGTGCGGACGTGATCATGATCGCGATTCCTGACACGAAGCAGCCGTCTGCTTACGAGAAGGACATCAAGCCCAACCTGACCAAGGGCAAGACGCTGTTGTTCTCCCACGGCTTCGCGATCCATTTCAAGACCGTCGTCCCGCCGAAGAACGTGAACGTGATCATGGTTGCGCCGAAAGGCCCCGGCCACATCGTCCGCCGCCAATACCTCGAAGGCAAAGGCGTGCCGAGCTTGATCGCTGTTCACCAAGGCGGCAAGGAAGCCAAAGCCATCGCGCTCGCCTGGGCCAAGGGCATCGGCGGCACCCGCGCTGGCGTCATTGAAACCGATTTTAAGGAAGAGACCGAAACCGATCTGTTCGGCGAACAAACCGTCCTCTGCGGCGGCGCGAGCGCGCTGGTGCAGGCGGGATTTGAAGTGCTCGTCGAAGCCGGTTACTCGCCTGAGATGGCTTACTTCGAGTGCTTGCACGAGTTGAAGCTGACGGTTGACCTGATGAACGAAGCGGGCATCGGCGGAATGCGCTTCTCGATTTCTGAGACGGCCAAGTGGGGCGACGTGAGCGTCGGCCCGAAGATCATTGATGCGAGCGTCAAGAAACGGATGAAAGCCGCGCTCAAGGATATTCAGACTGGCAAGTTCGCCAAGGGTTGGATCGCCGAATACAAAGGCGGCTACAAGAAATACAACGCGCTGCTCAAGAAGGGCGAGCAACATCAGATCGAGAAGACTGGTGAACGTTTGCGCGGCTTGATGCCGTGGATGAAGAAGCGCTCCACCAAAGGCGCGCAGGCTTCTTACTAAGCTCTGACAAATTCAAAACCCGCCGTGGCGAAAGCTGCGGCGGTTTTTTGTTGGGGTGATGGGCAACCACATCCGCTGTCTCGTCCTTCAAGTTGTTTTATGGTGGACCTTGCTCGACGTCTCCAACTCAAAAATGAGCTGGCCTGCCCATACCGGAGAGAATTGGTATGAACAGGCCAGTCGCAAGCCGCCAGCGCCCCCATCGGCGGCTTGATTCAACGCCGGGTTATGGCGTGGAAATTCGATAGAACCGACTCATGTGGTT
>JANNAO010000560.1:0-10143 GCA_031384405.1 Verrucomicrobiota bacterium
ACCCTGCGGGAGAAATTTGGCCATGCCGACACTTGATCTGCAACCCCGGCATCTGCACCTGCTGCTCGACTTGCTGAACCAAACTGTTCCCGAAGCGGAAGTGTGGGCTTATGGCAGCCGCGTGAATCACGCCGCGCACGAAACTTCCGACCTCGACCTCGTGTTGCGGAATCCCCAACAACTGAATGTGCCGCTCAAGAACCTGCATCGGTTGCGGGACGCGCTGACGGAAAGCAATCTTCCAATCCTCGTTGAAGTGCATGACTGGGCGCGACTGCCAGAAACATTCCGGCATGAGATCGAGCGTCAATCCGTGGTGACGTTGAAGCAACAACAACCGTAGCGGCGACCATCCTTGGTTGCCGTAGAGGGCGCGCATCCTTGCCGCCCGGAAAAAGCCCCGAACACTCCACGTCGTACGGAAACTCCGATGCGCTTTGTTCTTTGTCCGCTTCTTCCGCCGGGCTAGGAAGCCACGGCTCTACGGCGGGCAAGGATGCCCGCCGCACACCTCACGGCTTCGGCACCGGCTTCAGGAAAATATCCGGCACGAAGACGGGAGAATAGGACGTGGAGTTTTCAGGCACGGTGACGGTGGTGCTGCCGTTGGCCACGGGTTGATGACGCCACTGTTCGGTGCTGGGCTTGTGGGCTGAGACGTTCAACGTGTATTCGCCCGGTGGGATGGAATCCATCGAGAACGAACCGTCGGCGGCAATGGTCACACCGTAGTGTTTCATCTGCTTCATGCGCTGCTTGTGCTCATCTGACTTGAAATATGCCTGTGCATCTTCTGGCGTGGCAAACTCCGGAAAGGGCGGCGTTTTGGTTTGCAGCGTCCCATCAAGGTTCAACTTCTCCCCCTCGGCAGGTTGCGTTTCCAGATGCACCCGACCTTTTATGACCGCGCCGTCCTCGCCGAAGCTGACTTGCGTGGTCTTGCCGGGTTCGATGGTGACGCTCGTGTTGTGACTGTGTCGCCAGGAATTCTCCGCCATTTTGATGAGTCGCACGACGGATCCCTCGCCTGACGGAAGTTTCTCAAACGTGAACTTCCCCTGCTCATCGGATGCGGTTCGATTATCCGATTGGATAGAGACGCCGATGTTGGCGAGGCCAAACGAGAACTGCTGCCCCGCCGTCGGGACGCCCGCGACCTTGATCGTGCCTTCAATGCGACCGAACCCCTGCAACACCAATCGCCCGCTGCTTCGCACCTGATCCACTGACGCGCTGCCGAAACCACCCGCTGCTGCGCCGACAACCACGCCGCCACTCTCCGGCGGCGATGAAAGCGTGAAGTTTCCTGAAGCATCTGTTGTGGCAACTTTGCTGTCCTGTCCGGACGTGCTGAGTCGCCCGTTCCGAAGCATCACAGAGGAACCAAATTGCTCTCCTTTCGTCAACGCCACCGTTCCGCCCGCCACGGGTGAGCCTTGTGAATCCACCAGGATGCCGCGCAACGCCGGGCTGGGTTTGAGACGTAACGTAATTTTAATCACGCCGTCCTCGGCAGCAGGAAATTTCTCCATCTTTTCGGCGTAATCTTCCGCTACCCCCTGAATGCCATTGATCCGCTCTTCCTCCACGTCCAGCGTGAACACACCATTCGGGTCTGAAAATTCCTTCATACCTGGGTAGTTCATGGAAATCCTGTCGCCTTCAGGGAGAGTGTTGTAGATGTTGCCTAGTCCCACACGGAACTTCGTGATCGGTTTCTCCGTCTCCGCGTCCACCACCCAGCCTTGCACCTTGCGGCCTTTGCGCAGCGTGACGACATTTTCCTCGGCGACTTTGAGTGTTTGATTGTCCTTACGCTCGTAGCCCTGTTTGTAGATCGAAAACCTCTGCGGCTCATCCGGCGCACCATCCCATTCGAAGCGACCGTCCTTGTCCGACTTCATGGAAAACTGGAACGACTGCGAGCCATCCATCGAACGGCTCTGCAATGAAAGTGTCACCTCGGAAACAGCCTCGCCCGATTCATTCCTAACGACGCCGCGAATGACGCTTCCTTTGCCGAGCTTGAAAACAATCTCCGCCATGCCCGGCTTCACAGTGATGTTTTTGGTTTCAGGTTTTTGACCGTTGGCCAGAACACTGAACTGAATCTCATCTTCCCTGAGATTGCGAAAATTGAACTCGCCCTTCGCATCCGTCTTCGTGTCCTGAGTGCCGGAGTAATATTGTTTGCCCGCCCAGACCTGCGCGTCCTTGATCGGATTGTCGTTCTCGTCCGTCACCTTTCCGCGCACGATCAACCCACGCTTCATAGTGATCTTGTGCGTTCCAGCACGGAATTTCTCCAAGTCGCTTGGACTTGCCTCCAAATGCATACTGAAGCTCACGTATTCAGGGTGCTTCGCTTCAAATCCTATACGATCCAACATAGCCGGAGGCAAACCCTTCGCCCGCCAGATACCTGATTCGTCAGTCGTTACCGTCCGGTTGGGATAATCCGCTTGCTCGCCTTTCTTGTTGGATTCCTCGTTACTGTTCCAGAAGCGATGGAAACTTAACTTCGCCCCAACGATGGGCTGATCGGATTCGTCCACCACTATGCCGCCGATGCTGATGCCTTCGCCCAGTTTGAAAGTGTAGCTGGCCGGAATGATGTCGCCCGTGGTGGTATCCCAAACCATTTTACGCCCACCATAATCGGCATCTTCCCCCCACGCAGATAAGTCCAATCGCTCCGGCATCGAGTCAGGAAACTTGAATACGATCATCCCATCCGCATCCGTGGTCTGCGACTTGTTGACATACTTAGGACTGCCATCCTTCTTTTGAAGAAAGAACGCCCGCACGCGCGCCCCAGCAAACGGCAACCCTTCCGGCGTCAACACCACCACTTGGATTTGTCCCGCTGGCGGCGGATCAACCTCCTCCAAATCGCGTGAGTCATCGGGACGTTGCCCCAACTTCAACGGATCAAGCGTCAGAGCGATGAGAAACAACGACGGATTCGCGCCAGCGGTCGCAAACTCGATGCTCTTGACGACGCGCGCTGGATCAGGATTGGCGAGCGCGAAACGATAGAGCCGCGCATTGCGATCCGAGCCAGAGCGTTCATCCGCGCGCCAGACGACCTTCGCGCCGGGATGCGGCAAGTTGTCCGGGCTTTCGTAACGCGTGCGCCGCCAGTCGCGAACATGCACCGCATATTCGATGGGCGTGCGACGTTGCTGCCCGTTCGCGTAATGCCAGATGACTTCGGCGACCTTCGCTCCCTGAAACGCGTCGCCACTGAAACGCGTCGCGCCGAGCAGATGAATGCAACCGACGTTCGTGCCGATCTCTGCAACGGAGACTTCGCTTTCAGTCGCGTTCGTGATCGTGAGCGGGACGACGACGCTCTTCCGGTAAAATCGTTTGCCCTGAACGCTGCCCGCGCTTTCGAGTTGGATCACGCCCTCGATGTTAAAGTCCACGCCGCAAAATTTCTGAGACGCGTGTGGATAATTGCTCCACGGCTTGGCGTTCCAAACATCATTTTCCGGTTCAACCAAAAGCGCGACAAGAGAAACAGGAATCACCGGCGGAATGCCTTGGGACAAATCATACGCTGGCACGGCGGCAAGCTCGTTGGTTTCCGTCTCGGTGTTTTGTTCGGCAGGTGTGGTGGCAACAACGTCGGTTTGCGGCGCGGCATCGTCAGCGGTGTGCTTGCGGTCTTTGAACGCAAGCCAGCCGACGAGCGCGGTGATGGCGAAACAAACGATGCCGAAAGCGAGAACCGGCCCGGACAGGCGTGGCGTGGATTTCATGGCGACGCGCGGAGGATTGACGGCGGCTCAACTGTTGTCGAGGAGGGAATCGGCGCGTTGCCAGTGGATTCTTAATCTTTGATCTAAGAGATCAAGTTTAACGGCCAAATTTATTAGAGTCCTGATGTCACGAGTCCAAACACTGCCGCACGGTCTTGGCGAGCACGCGGGGATGAAATGGTTTCGGCAGGAAGTTCGCGTTGGAATCCATCTTCACTTCACCGCCGAAAATTTCCGGGCTGTAACCGCTCGTATAAACCACTTTCATGTCCGGTGACTCGTTGCGGATGTGACACGCCAGATCCCAACCCGTCATCCCTTCCGGCATCATCATATCCGTCAACAGCAGCGAGGGTTTCACGTCGGTGCTGGCCCAGACGCGAAGTGCGTCCTTGCCGTGCGTGGCTTCGATGACTTGATAGCCATACGTGCGGAGAACTTTGGTGACCAGTTCGCGCAATGCAGGTTCATCCTCCACCACCATGATGAGTTCATTGCCGCCGCGCACGACATCGGGGTTGGAAGTAAATTCTGTATTTTGGCTGACCTGTTCCACGGCGGGGATGAACACCTTGAACGTCGTGCCCACTCCCATCTGGCTCGCGACCTCCACCCAACCATGATGCTGCTTCACGATGCCATAGACTGTGGCGAGGCCGAGTCCCGTCCCCTTGCCGACGCCTTTCGTGGTGAAGAACGGCTCGAAGATGCGCTCCAACGTTTGCGTGTCCATGCCTGTGCCGGAGTCGCTGACCTGCAAGCAGACGAATTGTCCCGCGCTGGCCTGCGGACGGCACTGGAGATACGTAGCGTCAATGTCACAACTGAATGTGCTGACGATGAGTTCGCCACCCTTGGGCATCGCATCGCGCGCGTTCACAGCCAGATTCACCAACACCTGTTCCAACATGCCCGCGTCCGCCATCACGGATGGAAGTTCGGTGGTCGCACGAATGTTGAGACGGATATTTTCTCCCAGCACCGGGCGCAGCAGTCCCGTGACGCTGTGGACCACTTTGTTCATGTCCACGGCCTTGGGCTGCGCGATTTGTTTGCGACTGAACGTGAGCAACTGGCTCGTCAAACCAGCGGCGCGTTGCGATGCGGCGATGATTTTTTCCAACGCCTCCCTGCTGACTCCGTTCGCGGGCTGCATGGCGAGGAGCAGTTGGGTGTAACCCTGGATCACAGTGAGCAGGTTGTTAAAATCATGCGCGACGCCCGCCGCGAGCTGGCCGATGGCGTCCATCTTTTGTGATTGGCGCAACTGCCCCTCCAGATTCACGCGCTCGGAAATATCCTCCGTCATCAGCAGCACGCATGGCTCGCTTCCGAGCTGGAAACTTTCCGCTGACAGCAAAGCATGACGCGTCTTGTCCGGCCCGTCCGAGATGCGGCACTCCCAATTGCTCATCGCATGACCGTCCGCGAGCAGTTGCTCGATCCGCGCACGCGTCTCCGGCACAGACCAAAGCGGGATGCTGAACAGAACCGTGCCGATGAGTTTCTGCCGCTCAACTCCGGCAAGTTCGGCGAAGCGATCATTCACATCCACGAAGATGCGGCTGCCGCGCGTGAGAATGGCCTGCGCCACCGGACTCGTCTTGAACGCCTTGGAGAACCGCTCCTCGGAAGATTTCAGCTTCTCTTGCATGAGCGCGCGCTCATCAATTTCACTGCGAAGCTTTTCGTAGGCGACCACCAACTTATCCCGCAACGCATCCGACTCTTCTTTAGCGCGCTTATGATTGCCTACCTCCATGTGCAACTGCTGATTCGTGCCGAAGAGTTCCCGGGTGCGATCCGCCACGCGCTTCTCCAACTCGGCCTGCGCTTCGCGCAACGAGTTGTCGCGCGCCTCGATCTTGGTCAACATGCTGTTGAAACCATCCGTCAATTCTCCCAACTCATCCTCCGCCTGCTTTGCGACCCGGATGGAATATTTTTTCTCCACGGCCACCATCCGGGAAGCATTGGCGAGATTCTGGATCGGTATGGCAATGAAGCGTTGCAGCCGCATGGTCAACAGGTATCCCACGCCAGCCGCGACAAACAAGATGCACAACGCCACGAACGCCCCGCTCCATAGCCGCGTGTAAAGCTCTCTCGTGTCACACTGCATCACCACAGCACCGATCCGCTTTCCCTCCAGCACCACTGGACGAACGATCTCGATCTGGCTCCAAGTGAACGTGACTTGCTCTGTGTCCACAGAAGGCAAAGGACTTGTTCCCCAATCGGGTCGACGATATTCGGCCACGGATTTTCCATCACTGCCCAGGAGCGTGGCTGAACCCACTTGATCATCACCCCGCAATGATTCGAGGATTTCGCGCGCTGATTTCGCATCACCAAAGCTGAGTGCGGCAGTACTGTTATTGGCAACCATGTTCGCCAGTGAGACGGCGTCTTTCCGCATCTGATTGCGATAATTCAACGCATCAATCGCTCCCATGGACAACAACGCCAACAGAAGCGAGACACACGTCGTCGCCATGACGATGACCGTCAGTTTTCCTCGGATGGAATAATTGTTGAAGTGTTTCATTTCATCCGTGATCTGGCTTGCCACTCGTCACAACACGCCCGACTTGCAACAGCTTCGAACTCACTTTAAGCCCGGACTGACCTGCAATTTCTGTGTTGATCTCAAATCGCACTTTGATGCCGTCCTTGGTGGCTTCTTTGAAAAATCCGACCATGCCACCGTTTCGGGCAAACGTCGGCGCGTCGCTCACAGTCAATACACCATTGGTCGAAAAAATTGCGAGCGCAGCCGACACGCGTTCCAATTCTGAATACGAGATGAACACAATCTGGCAGTCGAGTAACTCAGCCGCCGATCTGCCGCGTTTAACCAACACTTGGCGACCGTTCACTTTTTCCTTGGCCACGGCTTCATCAAACGATTTGCCGAAGGGATCATCACCCAGAATGCCGATGACAAACGACGACTTGCCTGACGAATTCTGGGTCGCCGCAGGCCACTCCACAAACATCCCGAACTTGACGAGACACGCGCCCTTGACCTGGTATTCCAACGCACGAGCATCAATCGCAATGGCGGAAGTCGAGGACAAGAAAACCAACGCCAAAAATGTCGCCAGACAATTACGCCAGAACGGAAGACATCGCTTCAGCAATCTGTCGGTGGGTGTTGGTGAGAACTTGTTCATCTGTGGCGACGATCAGAAACGATAGGTCAGCTTCAACCGGAACGATCTCCCCCCTCTTGGCATCGTGTTGAGTTGAGAACCCAAGCTGTTGATGTGTTCGGACGACGCTGAGAAACCATCCGTGGAGTCGAACAGGTTGTAGAGGCTCGCGGATATTTCAAGATTTTTGCCGATAGGGCGACTGGTCAGCGTGGCGTTGACGTTGAAAATGTCGTCACCCCGCGTCAGCGACACCGTATCCACCGCGCTGTAATACTGAAGATCAATTCCGGCGAACAGTTTGTCCTCCCATAGGGGCGCGATCACATTCAACTTCGCCATCTCGCGAGGTGAGTTGCTGAGTTCGGTCTGAGTCAACTCATCCTCCGTCCGCTGCACCGCGCAGCTCAATCGCACCATCAGCCCGGAGTCGTAACGCGCCTCCAGCGAGAACTCCACGCCCCGGGCATTTGCCGTTTCCGTGTTCTTGAACACCAGCAATCCATCGCCGGGATCCACATTCTGTGACGTAAGATTTTCGATCTCGTAATAATAGCCCGCCAGACTGAAGCGCAGATTCGCCGGCAGCCCCTGCTCCCAGACCAATTCGTAAGTCTTGATCTCTTCAGGCTTCAAGTCGGGGTTGGCTTTCGACTGGCCGGGATAGTTGTAATAAAGCTCGTAAGCATTCGGCGCACGATACGCACTGCCGTAAAGAGCCTTGAAAGCCGTCGCCGCGAACGGCGTATAGATCAATCCCACGCGCGGATTCACCGTATTCCCAAATGTGCTGTAATGGTCGAATCGTCCGCCCGCGTTCAACACCAGATTCGTCAACAGGCTCAACTCAGCCTGTGCGAACAAACCCATCTCTCGTCCACTTCGATTATCATCGAGATATTCTGCGAACGGATCCGCATCAAAATTCTCCTGCTGGATGGTGATGTTTTCGCGATAATCACCGCCCACCACAATCGTGTGCCGATCCGCCACGCGCCAGTTCACCTGCCAGTCCGCGCTCGCCCATTCGCCGAACGCTTCATCTTTGTTCAACACTCGCCCCGCCCCGACGCCATAAGGATAGTCGCCCTCATACCATGAATAGTCATAAGCAACGTGACCGACGAACGTCACCGTCTCCGTGACTTCACGATCATATTTCAAATCGAGATACGCGCGGCTGTCTGTCGTCTTCTCGCCACCATCGTTGAACTCCGTCTCAAACGAAGCTGTGGGAATCGTCTTGTCGCGCCAATTCACCCCGCCGCTCAGAGTGAATCCAGAATAAGCCGCCGACCCGAAGAAATTATACACCTCGTCCTCGTCTGACTTCCAAGCCACGCCATTGTTCTCTGCGGGCGAATCGAACTCAGGAAAGTAAATGCTCCGCTCGCCGCCGGACGTGTAAGCCGAACCAGAGAGCATCACTTCCAATCCGCTCTCGAATTGTTTGCCGTACGACAGCGAGCTTTTGAACGTATCATTCCCACCAAGCTCACCAGTGATCTCTGTCCCGTTCAAATCCCGGCCACGACGCGTGATCACGTTCACCACTCCAAAGAAGGCGTTGTTGCCATAGATGGACGAACTCGGCCCGCGCACCACCTCGACGCGCTCGATCACGCCCACATCCAGCAACCCCTCCGTACCTACAAGAGCCTGGCCATAGACGTTGTCATTGATGCGATGCCCGTTCACCAACATCAACACGCGCGAGTTGTAATCTCCCGGACGATTGAACCCACGCATCCCGATGTAGGAATAATTACGATCATCAGAGACATACACGCCATTCACCCCGCGCAACACATCCGCCAACGTGCGATATCCTTGCTTCTGGATTTCATCCCGCATCACCAAACTCACTGAAGCAGGAGCTTGAGAAACTTTTTGCTCGTACTTCGACGCGCCATAAACCTTGTCCACATTCACGTCTAAAAGCTGATCCAAGCTCAATTCCATGACATTGCTGACATTGGTAGGGGAAGTTGACCCGGTGGATTCGGCGGCATGAAGGGGTTTCAACCCAGTCGTTGCGCACAGCACAGACATCACAAGTGCAACAAGTTTGCGTCTCCGTGGCGCAGTCAAAGACAAGCGCCGGGAGACCGTGTTCGGAAAATGGGCATACGTCTGGTTCCAACGGTTCATGCGAACTGCATTCAGCAGCTTCCAAACCAGCCCCCGGCATACACCCGGGGAAAACCCTTCCCACCCATTTCCCGACTCGCTGTATCAGGTTGGACAACAAAAAAGGCACTCCAGTTTCCTGAAGTGCCTTGAATAGATTTTAACTGTTTGATTACGCCATGAGCGGATTGGCTTCCTCGTCGGATTCTTCAGCCAGGGGTTCGTCTTCGCTGATTTCCACAAGCGCACTGATCGCCACCTTGCGGTAATGATCGAAGCCCGATCCTGCGGGGATGATGTGCCCCATGATGACGTTCTCCTTGAAGCCACGGAGTGAATCAATCTTCGAGCGCGTGGCGGCTTCGGTGAGAACACGCGTGGTGTCTTGGAAGCTCGCAGCACTGAGGAACGATTCCGTTTCCAGCGAGGCTTTGGTGATGCCGAGCAACACAGGAGAAGCTTCGGCGGGTTTGCCACCCATCTTCTCGACGCGTTCGTTCTCGCCTTCGAACTCAAGCTTCTCGACTTGTTCGCCCCAGAGGAACTGGGTGTCACCGGGTTCGGTGATGCGCACCTTGCGGAGCATCTGGCGCACAATGATCTCGATGTGCTTGTCGTTGATCGTCACACCTTGCAGACGATAAACTTCCTGCACTTCGTTGACCAAGTGTTCCTGCAATTCCTGCGGGCCGCAGACGTCGAGGATTTCGTGCGGGTCCATCGGGCCTTCGGTCAACTGCTGACCTTTCTTCACGAAGTCGCCCTTGAACACGATGACGTGCTTACCAATAGCGATGAGGTGTTCCTCTTCGAGTTGAGTGACCGGGTCCTTGATGAGAATGCAACGCTTGCCGCGCACACTCGCACCGAAGTCCACTGCGCCGTCAATCTTCGAGATTTCGGACGCATCTTTCGGACGGCGCGCTTCAAACAACTCAGCCACACGCGGCAGACCGCCGGTGATGTCTTTCGTCTTCGATTGCTTACGCGGTGTCTTGGCCATCAATGTGCCAGCCACGATCTTGTCGCCGGAGTTCACGACGATGTGAGCACCGGACGGAATCGGATAGCTCGCGATCGGTTCGCCCTTG
>JANNAO010000569.1:0-6324 GCA_031384405.1 Verrucomicrobiota bacterium
TCCGTCGCCAGCGACATCAGCAAGGCACTCGGCAAGTTTCAGAAACACGACGACCACTTCGAGAACGACGACTACGTCATCTCGTCCGCCATCGGCCATCTGCTCACCATCGCCGTGCCCGAACAGTTCGAGGTCAAGCGCGGCAAGTGGACATTCGCCAATCTTCCCGTCATCCCGCCGCACTTTGATTTGCTGCCCATCGAGAAAAGCGAGGCGCGCCTCAAAGTCCTGGTCAAATTGCTCAAGCGCAAAGATGTCTCCGCCATCGTCAACGCTTGCGACGCCGGGCGCGAAGGGGAATTGATCTTCCGTTACATCGTTCAATACGCGAAGGCCAAGCAACCCATCCAACGGCTCTGGCTGCAATCCATGACGCCCGCCGCCATCCGCGACGGCTTCGCGCATCTCCGCACGGATGCCGACATGTTGCCGCTGGCGGACGCTGCGGCCTGTCGCTCGGAATCCGATTGGCTCATCGGCATCAACGGCACACGCGCGATGACGGCGTTCAATTCCAAGACCGGTGGATTTCACCTGACGACGGTTGGCCGCGTGCAGACGCCGACGCTGGCGATCCTTGTTGAACGCGAGGAGAAGATCAAAAAGTTCAAGCCGCGCGACTATTGGGAAATACACGGCACGTTCGGCGCACAGGCGGGTGAATACGCGGGGCGTTGGTTCGATGAAAAGTTTTCCAAAGTGGGACAGGCGTCTCGCCTGTCCACCCCGGGCGTCTCGCCCGAAGTGGACATCGAACACCTCAAGCAGGAGCGCGTCTGGGACATCGCCGTTGCCCAAGCCATCCAAGCCAAATGCCTCGGCAAGCCCGGCATCGTCACGGAAGAAAGCAAGCCGACGACTTCGATGTCGCCTGCGCTTTATGATCTGACGACGTTGCAACGCGAGGCGAACGGACGGTTTGGTTTCTCCGCCAAGAACACGCTCGGTCTGGCGCAGGCACTTTACGAAAAGCACAAGGTGCTCACGTATCCGAGAACGGACTCGCGCGCGTTGCCGGAGGATTACATCGAGACGGTCAAGGCCACGATGGGGATGCTGGCCGACACAAATTACAGCACGCCTGCTGAGACGATCTTGAAGAACGGCTGGGTTCGCCCGAACAAGCGCATCTTCAACAACGCAAAAGTCTCGGATCACTTTGCGATCATCCCCACGCTCGTCGCGCCCAAGGCGTTGAGCGAACCGGAGCAGAAACTTTACGACCTCGTCACGAAACGCTTCCTCGCCATCTTTTTTCCGGCGGCGGAATTTCTCGTGACTACCCGTATCACGCGTGTCGAGAGCGAGCCGTTTAAGAGCGAAGGCAAAGTCATGGTCAATGCGGGCTGGCTCGCGGTGTATGGCAAGGAAGCAGATTCGGACGAGACGCCCAACCTCGTACCGGTCAAGCCGGGCGAAACGGTCAAGACCGTGAAGATCGAAGTCGAGGCAAACGTCACCAAACCCCCGGCGCGCTATTCGGAAGCGACGTTGCTCGGCGCGATGGAAGGCGCGGGCAAATTGATTGATGACGAAGAATTGCGAGAGGCGATGTCGGACAAAGGTCTGGGCACACCCGCGACGCGCGCGACGATCATCGAAGGTTTGATCTGGGAGAAATACATCACGCGCAACGGTCGCGAATTGCAGCCGATGGCCAAGGCGTTTTCGCTCATCACGCTGTTGCGCGGGCTGGAGATTCCACAGCTCTGCTCGCCGGAGTTGACGGGTGAATGGGAATTCAAGTTGAACCTCATGGCGCGCGGCAAACTGGGTCGCGGAGAATTCATGCAAGAGATCGCCTCTGCCACCCGCGACATCGTGGCCAAGGCGAAGATGCACGAGAGCGACACTGTGCCAGGCGATTACGGTAAACTCACCGTGCCCTGCCCCAAGTGTCAGGGCGAGATTCACGAGAACTACAAAAAGTTCCAGTGCCAGAAGTGCGACTTCGCGCTCTGGAAAATTGTGGCGAGCCGGCAGTTGGAAATTTCCGAAGTCGAGGAACTCATCATCAAGGGCGTGGTCGGGCCGCTGCAAGGTTTCCGCAGCAAGCAGGGCTTCCCGTTCGCGGCCATCATCAAGATGAACGCGGAGTTCAAGCCGGAGTTTGATTTCGGCAACGACCAAGGCAAAGACGGCGAGGCGAGTGCGCCGGTTGATTTCACGGGCAAAGAGCCACTCGGCAAATGTCCGGCGTGCGGCGCGCGCGTCTTTGACGGCGGGATGAATTATATCTGCGAGAAGGCGACCGGCCCGGACAAAACGTGCAAGTTCAAGACGGGCAAAATCATTTTACAGCAACCCATCGAAGCGGCGCAGGTGAAAAAAATGCTGGAGACCGGCAAGACTGATTTGTTGACGAAGTTCATCTCCAAGAAAAACAATCGGGCGTTCAAGGCGTTCCTTGTGATCAAAGATGGCGGCACGGCATTTGAATTCGCGCCGCGCGAAGCCAAGGGTAAGGGCAAGGCTGGAACACCCGCCGAGCCGCCTCCGAAGATTGATTTCACCGAAAAACCCGTCATGGGCAAATGCCCCAAGTGCGGCGGACAAGTCTGCGACACTGAAGCGGGTTATCTCTGCGAGAACTCACAACTCGAAACCAAGTCGTGCAAGTTCAAGATCGGCAAAACGATTCTGGAACAACCCATCGAGCCAGCGCAGGCACAGAAGATTCTCGCCGAGAACAAGAGCGATGTGCTGAACAAGTTCATCTCCAAGGCGGGCAAACCTTTCCCCGCGTATCTCGTGATGGACAAGAAAGGCAAGATCAGCTTCGAGTTCCCGCCGCGTGAAGGGGAGTGAGAATCAATGGTTTGGGCTTAACCCGGTTTGATGGGCACCTTGGAGAGGATGCGCTACAAAGAAAGCGTACATGAACAAGAGCAACAAGACGGAGACAAAGAACGGGCCGGTCCAACTGGAAAAGAGCACGCATATGAAGGCCTCCCCGCAGACCAAACGCTATGATGAAGTGTTCAAGACGGAGGCCGTGGAGAACTGGATTAATAGCGGCAAATCGGGTGCGGTGATTGCGGCCGAACTAGGGATCAGCTATCCGAGCCTCAAAGACTGGAAAGCCCGATATTGCGGGGACGCTATCCCGCAACGAGACACGTTGGAAGCGGAGAACCGCGCGCTCCGGCGCGAGTTGGCTCGCGTGAGCGAGCAACGTGACATTCTAAAAAAAACGGTGGGTATTTTCACCGAATCACCGAGCAACACTACGAAACCATTGAAGCCATGAGAAAGGAACATTCCTTGAGACAACTCTGTGCTGCATTTGAAGTCAAACGCTCCGGATATTTGACTTGGTTCAACGCTCCCGCCAGCGATCGTGAACAAAGCGATGCCCTGCTGACCGAGCAGATCGAAGCAGTGCATGAAAAACACAAAGGGCGTTATGGCGCGCCGCGCATCCAGGATGAACTGGCGGATCAAGGCTCACGACACAGCGTCAAACGCATCGCGCGCCTGATGAAAGCCGCCGGACTCCAGGGGCTGAGTCCCAAACGGTTTGTGCCGCAAACCACCGACAGCGACCACGACCAACCGATTGCGCCGAACCTGTTGACCCAAGCCCCCGCACCCACGAAGCCCAACCAGACATGGGTCACCGATCTGACGTATGTGAGGACAGCGGAAGGCTGGTTGTATGTGGCGGTGATGCTGGACCTGTGGAGTCGGCGCGTGGTGGGCTGGGCCACGGGAGAAAGTTTACACGCCAGTCTGGCTCAACGCGCCTTGACGATGGCCGTGGCCCACCGGCGACCGGGCAAGGGACTTCTGCACCACAGCGATCACGGAGTGCAATACGCCAGCGGAGACTATCGGGAACAAATGGAACAAGCGGGCTGTGTGGCGAGCATGAGTCGCCAAGGCAATCCGTATGACAACGCGGCGATGGAAAGTTTCAACGCCACCTACAAACGCGAATGCGTTGGACTGGCGGAACGACGTGGCGGCTACGCCACGCGCGCCGAAGCGACAGCAGACTTTTTCGACTACGTCGAAAAATATTACAACCGAGTGCGCCGCCACAGTTCACTCGGCTACAAAACACCTGTGGACTTCGAGAACCAACTCAACTAAAAAAAACCATGCGCATCCTCTCCACAAGGTGCCCATCAAACCGGGTTAAGCCCAGTTCAAGCCGACACCATTGATTTTCTTCGTGATGACTTCGGAGGGAGTTGGTTGTTGCCGGTGCTGTTTGGTCTCGCGTTTGGGTTTGGGGTTTTCACGAACCATACCGTAAAAAACTACAAGCAAGATGGATGGAGGGGTTCATTCAAAAAATTTCTACTGTGGTTTGTTGTTGGGGTAATTTGCTCTCTGCCAGTCGTGGTGTTTCTACTCGTCTGGGAGCGTTGGCCACCTCAGCACTTCATCTCACTCAAAGTGGAAGAACGCCAAGTCCGACTGGGACAACACTGGCCGGATGACGACATTGTCATTCCGATCGGCGAAATTAAATCGCTTTCTCGGATTCGCGAACGTGAGAATTCTCGACGCTGGCGTTGTAGCCGGATCGTAATTGAAACGGGCAAGGAAACATTTCGGAGTTTTGGCTATGACAACCTTTCAGATGATGATGTAAAAATCTGGGAGAGGTTGGTGGGTTCGTTCGAGAAACATAAACTGACCCGGACTACGCCTCCCACTCACACGAATAATCCGCCGTTGAATCCTCAACAATAAGCAGACACCTCACTCCACCCTCAGCTCCGGCCACTTCTCCAGACGGCGCAACAACGCTTGCGGGGACATCCCCAGCTTGGTGGCCGCGCGACGGATGCCGCCTTCGTTACGCACGATCTGAGCGGCCATGCTGGCGAACGCGCTGTCATCCTCCACGATGAGACACGCGAACTTTTTTTGTCGTCAGCAGCCATGCGCAGGAAGGTAGTAAGGCGAACGCGAATTCCAAGCGTGGAAGCGACGCGAGGAGTGAGCGGCGCGTAAATTGAAAGCACCCCCCGATTGCCCCAAAGCGGCCTGATGTGCGGGATTACTTTCAAGGCGCATTCAAGCCCGACGGGATCAAAAATAAAGTTTTGACAGCCTTCTGCCGATAAATCAATGTATCCGCATCCGTTGATACCAACGGTCTCATGCAGAGTGGTTGAGGGCACTGGCCCTGTGACGCCACGGCAACCGGCCCCGAAAGCTTTCGGGGTGCAGGTGCCAATTCCAGCCCCGACAGGCGTCGGGGGAAAATGAGAAGAGACACAAAAACTTTGTCGCCCCTTCTCAACCATGAGTCGGGGCTTTTTGTTTGCTATGATGAGAGAATTCAAATGCCGCGCGGCGGAGGTGTTTTCTCATTAACACCCTGCTTTAGCTGGGTGTTCGCAGAAGTAAGATGACAGAAACCGTTTTAACGGTTTCGACCGCACGGGGAAAACTGTTAAAACAGTTTCCTCGCCTGAGGTCGGGCCAAACACCCAGCTAAAGCAGGGTGTTAATGAAAAGCTGAAAACCGAGCCGACTAACTTCGGCTGCTGCGATAAGAAAATTATATTTATGAGTGAAAAACACGAAGGATTCATGAAGGCACTCAAGTGCCGCGAGTGCGGCCGCGAATATCCCCTCGCCGCCACGCATGTGTGCGAATTCGATTTCGGCCCGCTCGAAGTCGCCTACGACTACGACCGCATCAAGAAGTCTTTGACCAAGGCCGCCATCCAATCGCGCCCGAAATCCATGTGGCGTTATCGCGAGCTGTTGCCTGTGGCGAACGATCCGACCGTGGGCGTTCAAGCCGGCTTCACGCCGCTCGTCAAAGCCGACCGGCTCGCAAAGAAACTCGGTATCCGCGAGCTCTGGATCAAGAACGACACGGTCAACTACCCGACCCTTTCATTCAAAGACCGCGTGGTCAGCGTTGCGTTGAGCCGTTCGCGCGAACTGGGTTTTGACACCGTGGCTTGCGCCTCTACCGGTAATCTCGCCAACTCCGTGGCCGCCCAAGCTGCCGCTGCCGGCCTGAAGGCCTACGTTTTCATCCCATCCGATCTGGAGCAGGGAAAAATCGTCAACTCGCTCGTCTATGGCGCAAACGTGATCACCATCAAAGGTCATTACGACGAAGTGAACCGGCTCTGCGCCGAGATCGCGGGCAAGTTCGGTTGGGCGTTCGTGAACGTGAACATGCGCCCCTACTACGCCGAAGGCTCGAAGAGCATGGGCTACGAAATCATGGAGCAACTCGGCTGGAACATCCCGCAACACACCGTCGTGCCGATGGCTTCCGGCTCGTTGCTGACCAAGATTCAAAAGTCGTATCAGGAATTCACCAAGCTCGGGCTCGTGAGCGAA
>JANNAO010000571.1:0-3734 GCA_031384405.1 Verrucomicrobiota bacterium
CTGACAGTTCAGAAATTCATTTCGCATCGTTGAGGCAATACGCGTCGGCAAATCAAGGGTTGAAACAACCGAGGGCACGCTTAGAGTGCCGACATGAAAAAAACATCCATTCCCGCAACCGATGCGACGGAACTGAATTTCCTGCCTGCGCTTAAGATTGCCATCAAGGAGCTTTCAGCCATCCGCCGGGCCAATCGCGCTACGGATGCAGAAATCCGCCGCCTGCAAACTTCCACCCGCAAAAAACTGGGACGTATCCAGGAGAACCTGCGTCATGTTGAAGCCGCTCGTTGATTACATCCTCGACCTGCTGAACATCGCGCGGGACACGCGGGCTAACAAAGAAGAGATAGCCGCCCTGCGTGGTGAAGTGGATGAACTCGCCAGTGCCGTTGAGAAAATCTCCTACGAAATCCGCATCGTCCGCGAAGAAGAACGTCACGAACGCGAAAAACTTCTGCTCCGACTGGAAAACGCCCTTCTGAGAATTGAAAAGCAACTTCCGTCCGGCAAAGAAACTAAGCGAGCGAAGTGACGGCACTCAAACGAATGCCGCCACCGACCGAGTTAAAGGCGTTCACAACCCGTTCAACACATCCACCATCTGCCGCAGCCGACCGTAATCGCGGCGATTGAACTCGAACGCGATGCGTTGCAATCCCAGTTGATCGTTGTCCTCGCGCTCTTCCGGTGTCGGCTCGATACGCTTGATGGCGGGGCCGTTGTTGATCTCGCCGAAGTCTTCATTGATGGCTTCCAGCGCGGTGTCCGTGGGCGCGTTCTTGAGCCGGATGATGAACAAGTCTTTCACGAAGCGTGTGGAGTGGAAGTTGCGATAGAACCGCGCGACGATCTTCACCGCTTCATCCGCGTTGTCAGTGATGCGATAGAGATTCAAGTCATCCGGCGAGATCAATCCATCACGTAGAAGATGTTCGCGAATGTTTTTGTCCCACGTCTTCCAATACGTGCCGCCGGGTTTGTCCACGAGCACGAGCGGCATGAGCTGGCTCTTGCCGGTCTGCATGAGCGTGATGGCTTCGTAACCTTCATCCATCGTCCCGAATCCGCCGGGGAACAACACGATGGCATCCGAGTGGCGGATGAAGATGAGTTTGCGAGTGAAGAAATATTTGAATGTGACGAGTTTCTTGTCCTCGCGGATGACGGGGTTGGCACTTTGTTCCCACGGGAGACGGATGTTGACGCCGAAACTATTTTCCGGCCCTGCGCCCTCGTGACCAGCTTGCATGATGCCGGGGCCTGCGCCGGTGATGACCATGAATCCGGCCTTCACGATCTTTTGACCGAAGTCCACGGCTTGTTGGTATTCCTGTTTGGTTGGGCCGGTGCGCGCCGAACCGAAGATGGTGACTTTGCGATGTTGCGCGTAAGGAGCAAAGAGCCGGTAGGCGTAACGCAATTCCCGCACGGCAGTCTGGATGACGCGCACGTCGCCGGTGTCTTTCACATCGGTCAGGATTTTGAGCGCGTTCTCGATGATGTCCGCGACCGAGTCTTCATTGTAGCCGCCGCCTTTGAATTTGATGAGGTCGAGGACGCGCTTGTGCAATTCCGGATCCACCGGAGTTCTTTCATTCTTGTTGTTCATGCGCCGAGAATAGCGGGCGGGCTGTGGTTTGCAACTGTGTGTGCGCAAAGCTAGGCGACCTGATTCAAATGTAGGGCACGACGTAAGGAGTGCTTTATCAAATTGCCTCGTCACCTCGTCGCCTACAAATCCAAACTTTACAAACGCCACGCCCTCGTGCCACGCTAATGGGGCTATGATGAAGAAAACTTTGATGGTTTTGCCCCTGCTCCTGCTGCTCGCGGGCTGCTCAACTCTCTCCACGAATCTCTCGGCTCAACGCCAGTTGCGTAACCCGGAAAACCTTTATCCCGTCGAAGTCTCGTTCGATTCACGCCAGCAATCGCTGCGCTGGGATTCCATCCAAGTCTCCGTGATGGTCGGCAAGGAATCCTATCCGATGCGCCGCACGCACCTCATGAACAATCGTTGGGAAGGTCTCGTGCCTGTGGCCGCTGGCGAGAAATCCGCGAGCTACTTCTACAAGTTCAACTACGACTACACAGACTTCGGCAAGCTCGGCAAAGCGAGCGCGGCGTCCCGCACCTACAAGTTGCAGATCATTGACTGATGGCGACGAACGGTTGAAACACATTTGAGAAGCGGGTGCTGGAAACAGCACCCGTTTTCTTTTGTCGCGATGCCTTTCAGTCGGGGAGTGTTTTGAACAGCCACAAAGAGGCACAAAAGGCGCAAAGGAGATGAGTGATTGGAAGTTTGTTTAGCGAAGAATAGATTCATCCAACCGTTGAAATTCGCACGATAGAATTCAGCCGCCGCCTTCCTTTGTTTTGTGCTTCTTGTGCCTTTTTGTGGCAATGAATTTTGTTTCACCTCAACAAGGAAACATTCTGCTTCAACCACCGCTCCGCGACCTCGTAGTCAGGGCAAACGCTTTTGACCTCGCGCCAGAATCGCGCCGAGTGGTTCATCTCCCGCCGATGCATCAACTCGTGGAGGATGATGTAATCCTGCACATGCGGCGGCGTCTGGATCAGCCGCCAGTTCAAAGAAATCGTCCCGCGCCGCGAACATGAACCCCAACGAGATTTCTGATTGCGCACAGAGACGCGACTGACGGCGACCTGATGTTGCGCGGCGTAGGCTTGGACGCGCAGCGGCAATTCCTGCGCGGCGAGTTGCCGCAAATGCGTTTCAATCACCGGACGAAAATCCGTCACGAGTTCAGCGACCTTCACGACTTCTGAGCCAAAGCGGATCGCGTTTCCCGTCACGCCCACGGCACGTTCAATCACCACGCTTTCCCCGCGAAACAGAATGGGCGCTCCCACCGGCCATTGCCGCGAAAGGACGGGCCGCGCGGCCTGTCGTTGCAAGGCTTGCTCCAACCAAGTTTTGCTTCGCTCCGCAAACCGGCGCGCTTCCGTTGCCGAACCACCACGCGGAATCGTCACGCGCGCTGCGCCGTCCGGGGTCAGGCGCAGGAGATAACGCCGGGCGCGCGGATGCCGCACCAGCACCAACGAAACGCGCCGCCCGCCCACCTCCAGAGCTTCCAGAGAATCATCCGGGACGAACCGCTTTTTCAGATTGCGAAAAAACTCGAACTGCACGCGCCGAGTAAACAGCGACGATTCTGTTTGGCAATCAATTCCGGAGGGTGTGACTGGAACTGCCGCTCACGAGGGGAATCGTCCTCGTCCTCGTCCTCGAATTCCAACCAAACAAGCCGAGGACGAGGAGAACGACGACGAGGACGAAAGTTGAACGGCACTTTCAGTCAAACCCGAATTCCGGCGCATGGCTTGACCCTGCCGGACGCGTTCGTTAGCTTGCGCTCCCTGATGAACAAAGAATCATTCGCGTCCTACGCACCGCAAAACATGCTCGTACCCATCGTCGTCGAACAGACCGGGCGCGGCGAACGGAGTTGGGACATTTACTCACGCCTGCTGGTGGATCGCATCCTGTTCCTCGGCACGCCCGTGGATGACATGGTTGCCAACATCATCATCGCCCAGTTGTTGTTCCTCCAGATGGCCGACCCGAAAAAGGACGTGCATCTCTACATCAATTCTCCCGGTGGCAGCGTCACCGCAGGCCTCGCGATCTACGACACCATCCAATACATGACCTGCGACGTGAACACGTATTGCATCGGTCAAGCCGCCAGCATGGGCGC
>JANNAO010000575.1:0-1748 GCA_031384405.1 Verrucomicrobiota bacterium
TGACGTGTTTTTTCCTCGGCATGAAATACGCTAAACGGGGAGATGTAGCTAACATACGCATCGTGGAGAGGACATCGCGTTGGATGAAACGAAGCAACTTGTCTCCCCAAGGCAAATATTTAGCGTTTCATCCTCTTTAAAGCTGTCGCGGGTGCCGACGAGAATGTCCCCAGCACCCAACTTCTTCGTTCGGTTGACAAAGCATGGTTGGAGCTTCGTTCGACTGCCTATCTCATCTGAAAGTTTTTATAGCGGCCAATCCCGTTTTGCGGCACAACTGCCGCACGCATGATCTCAGTTCAGCAACTCACCAAACGGTTCGGGTCTCAAATTGCGGTTGATAATCTTTCCTTCGAGATTCCCGCCGGACAGATCGTCGGTTTTCTTGGGCCGAACGGTGCGGGCAAATCCACCACGCTCAAGATGCTCACCGGAATGCTCGACCCGACGAGCGGCACGGCGCGCGTGTGCGGTTTTGATCTGCGCGAGAATTTGATCGAGGTCAAACGCCATGTCGGGTTTGTGCCGGAATCGGGCGCGGTGTTTGAATCGTTGACCGGTTTGGAATATCTCGAAATGGTCGCGGCGTTGTATGGCATCCCGGCGGATGCGGCGCGCGGGCGTATCCAACAATTCATCACGTTCTTCGATCTGAGTTTCGAGACGCTCACGGATAAATTACTCGGTGCTTACTCGAAAGGCATGAGGCGAAAGGTCGTGATCACGGCTGGGCTGTTGCACAATCCGCAAGTGGTGTTCTTCGACGAGCCGCTTGATGGCTTGGATGCGAATGCCGCCGTCGGGTTCAAGGCGTTGATCCAAACCTTGGCGCGTGAAGGTAAGACAATCATTTACAGCTCGCACATTCTGGACGTGGTCGAGCGCGTCTGTGATCGGGTGATCATCATTGATAAGGGCAGGCTGATGCTCGATGGCAAGCCGGACGAACTCGTGGCGAAGTCAGGCGCGGGGTCGCTGGAGAAATTGTTCACGCAACTCACCGGCGGAACAGAACTCGAACGTCGCGCTGAGGACTTCGCCAAAACTTTCCGCTGATGATTCCGCCCGTCGCCACACCGCCCTACGTCTCGCCGCCACCACAGCAAGGCAAGGTGCTGCGGAAACTGTATCTCACACTGTTCCTGCGCGGGCGTTCGTCGCGCGGATTGCAGAAATCGGGAGCACCCACAACCGTGGCGCGAAAGCTGGCACTCTCGCTGTTGATTTACGGACTGTATGGCGCGTTCGCATTTTTCTTTCTTCGCCAGAATGTTCTCGCGCTGTCCATTTACCTGCATGGGATGACGTTTTTATTTCTCGGCATGTTCGTGGCGTCGTCAGCGGGAGAAGTTTTGTTCAATAAGGAGGAAGCAGACATCCTGCTGCATCGGCCCGTGACGGCGAGAGCGATGTTGTGGGCGAAAATCAGCGTGATGATTCAGGTGTCGCTGTGGCTGGCGATGGCGTTGAATCTGATCGGAATGTTTATCGGCGGCCACATCGGCGGCTGGCTGTATCCGGTGGCGCATGTGTTCTCGACGATTTTAGAATCGCTGTTCTGCACCGGGCTGATCGTGTTGACGTATCAACTATGCCTGCGCTGGTTCGGTCGCGAACGGTTGGACGGGTTGATGACCACGGCGCAGGTGTTCGTCTCGATTTTTGTGATCGCTGGCGGGCAAATTCTGCCGCGACTCATGGGAGACATGACGAAAGCGAACACCTCGCATCTGGATTCGTGGTGGCTG
>JANNAO010000004.1:0-16191 GCA_031384405.1 Verrucomicrobiota bacterium
CACACCCCCGATTTTGAGTGCGTAGACTTGTCCACGCTTTCGGCAGGCGACTTGTCGCCATCGAGTGTGCGAGCAGCGTCCTTGATCTTCGACGAGCCGCTCTGCGCGGCTCTGCTTTGGCGACAAGTCGCCAAAGCGGTAAAGCGGTGACGAGTCACCGCACTCCAAAAAAGCCCGGCCTCTTTCGAGGCCGGGCTTGGGGGGCGAAGCTGGTTTGCCTTTACGGTGCGGCTGGCTCTTGCACCACGCGATAGAACCGTTTCACCGAGTGCGGCTCGCTGTCGTAGATGAACGACGGCGCGCCGATGCCGGGTGTGTTGGTGAGCGTAGTCCACATCGGATCGGTGAGGTCGTTCTTGTATTCGATCACGTAGTTGAAGCCGATCTTGGTTTCGACCATGAACCTGAACCAGCCGTCCGCAAGGCTCGCGTCGGTGATGACAGGGATATAAGTCGGCTCAACGATGACCTCGGCAGAAGTGCCATCGAGAACGCCACATGCGTTGCTCACGCTGACGCTGTAGTTGCCGAGGTCAGTGCTTGTGACCGGGTTGATGTTGAGTGTGCTGTTCACCGCGCCAGGGATGGGGATGCCATTCAGCATCCATTGATAACTGAACGGTGCGGTGCCGCTAACCGTGACGCCGAGCGTGACGTTCTGGCCGATCTCGACGATCTGCGATTCCGGCTTGGCGGTGACTGACGGGCCAAAGCAGGTTTCAATTTCGTCAGGGATGAGATTGCCATTCACGTCGGCACTCGTGCCGGTACCGATGTCAATGTAGTCATCAGTGCCGTTGCCGTTATCGTCGCGTCCGGTCAACTCGACCGCGAAGATGTCAGGGTTGAACGAGCATGTGCCTGATGTGGGCATGATGTTGAGGTTGCCAACGGTACACATGTTGAGCGGCGATGCAAACGGTGCACCAACTTGCAGGATCACCGGCGCAGTTGGGCCACAACGAACCCCGACGAGGAGGTAGGCGAAGTTCGGCATTCCAGCGCTGAAGGCGAAGGCGGTGCCGGGACACTGACCGTTGATGCTCGCAGCGAATTGTGACGCCACGGCGAATGAGTTGCCGACGACTCCCGCCACGTTCACGTTCCGCAGGTTGGCGCAGCACGGACTGGAGAGCGACCACGACCAGTTGGCACCGCTACCAGGGCCTGCGACAACGAACAAACGCCAACTCATGGATCCAGTGCCACAGGTCGGCACGGCGTTCGGGCTTGGGCCAACAATGTTCAACACACCGCTGCCTTGTGCGCCGCCGGTTCCACCGACGCGGATGCGGTAAGTTGTTCCTGCGATGCCGTTGAAGGTCAGGAAAGATTGCTGTGAACCTGCACAAGGGCCTGACGTGGCGTTGTCGTTGCAAGTGACAAGAGGCATGAATGCATTATTACACGGACCAGTATAGACATTCAGCACGGTGTTTATCATGGCACTGCCGCAGGTACTCATGGAGATCGTGCCAGAGCAGGACGGCGTGTAGTTGAACCAAACGTCGTGGCTTGGATTGCAAGCACTGGCCGGCCCGGATGTGGTCGCGTTACAAGTCGTCCATGCGTGTGTTCCCGCACCGACAACGGTGGCACTGGTGCAAAGGTTGTTGGGCGGTGGAGGCGGAGATGTCTGACTGATGTTGAGCCGGAAGTTGCCGGTCATACCGACCCATCCAGCAACGCGGATGTAGTAGGTGACACCACCAATGACAGGAAGCTGCACTTGCGATTGCAACGTCCCTGTGCATAAGCCAGAGGTCGCGTCGTCGTTACAAGCCCCACCAACTTGAGTCAGCGGTCCGGGACAAATGCCGGTATAAACAGAGAGGACGGTATCGAACGTGCCTGCGGGCGGACAGGTGAAGCATGTGGATATGGTCGCCGTGCCGCTGCATGTCGGCGTGTAACTATACCAGACATCGGGTGAATTGAGTGAAGCACCACACGGTGTGGGAATCAGATTGCCGACTGGTGTCGGCGTCGCGCCGCAGAGCGTTGTGCCGCACGCGGCGGGACTGCCAACCGTGACCGGGATGGCGTTCACGCAAAGGTCATTGACTGGCGCAGTGGTGCTTTGAGTTGCGCGCAGACGGAACCAACCTGTTGCCCCCAAATAGCCAGACACGCGGATGCGATAGCTCTGACCCGCGATGGCTTGGAAGCGGATGAACGATTGGAGCGTGCCCGGACAGAGGCCGGTTGGAGGACAATCATCGTTGCACGAAGTGAACGTGCCAGTGACGGGCACTTGATAAAGCACGTTGCAGTTGTTCGTGTAAGTGTAGGCGGACAAAACCGTGTCAAACATCGGATGCGGTGAGCACGGGCCGCAGGTATCAATGGTCATCGGGCCGGTGCAAAGTGCCGTGACGGTGTACCAGACATCTGGCGTGTTGGCCGACAAGCCGCACGGAACACCCACGAGCGATCCGGGCACGGACGGCGTGGCGCAGATATTCGAGCCGCAGATGTATGGCGCGTTGACGAAGATCGGGAACGGATTCGGGCAAAGATCATTCGGCGGCGGTGTGGTGGAGACATAGACTTGCTGACTGCACAACGGCGAGAGATTGCCGCAGCAATCTTGCGCGCGCCATGTGCGGGTGTGAACCACCAGACATCCGGGCAGGACGTTCGTGGTGGTGGACATCACGGTGATGCTCGCCAAGCAACAGGCGTCGTTCGCCGTCGGCGTTCCAAATGTCCACGGTGAGCCGGGTGCGACGGAGAAGCTCGGCGGACAATTGATCGTGGGCGGAATGGTGTCAGTAATCGTCACGGTCTGCGTGCAGATGACGGTGTTGCCGCAACAATCGCTGATGAGCCACTGGCGCGTGGTGGTCTGCGTGCAGGGAGTGCCGAACGGCGGAGTGGTGAACTGCACGGTGATGGTCACGTTCGTGCCACAGCAAACGTCGAACGCAGTCGGCGCATCGAACGTCCACGCTGTTCCGCACTGGATAGTTTTGTTCGGCGCGCAGGAGACAACAGGCGGCGCGGTGTCGCTGACGATCACGGTCTGACTGCAAGTGGCGACGTTGCCGCAGCAATCCACGGCCTGCCAGTTGCGCGTGTGGGTGCGTGTGCAACCGACGGCGTTCGTCGTGGTGCCAGTGATCGTGACGATGATATTTGTTCCGCAGCAAAGATCGCTGGCAGTGGGCGGCGTGAATGTCCACGGCGTACCACAGTTCAAGTTCAGATTGCTCGCGCAGGTCAGCACCGGCGGCAACGTGTCGGTAATGGTGACGACGTTCGTGCAGATGGCGGTGTTCGTGCAGCAATCAACCGCCTGCCATGTGAACGTGATCACGTCCGTGCAAGGCCCGGTGACATTCGTGCTGGCGTTGAGGATGGAGACAGTTGGCGTCGGGCAGCAGAGATCGGTTGCCGTCGGCAAGATCAACGGGCTGCCGCATTGCAACGTGTAATTCGTCGGGCAGGTGATCACCGGCGGAAGCGAATCCACCACGGTCACGGAGTTGGTGCAGAAGGAGGCGTTGCCGCAGCAATCCGTGGCTTTCCAGAGCACAGTGATGATGTCCTGACACGGCGCGATGTTGTTCGTAGTGGCAGCGTTGATGACGATTGTGACACCGCCGCCTGCGCCAGAGGTGTTCGTGCAGCAGTTGTCCACAGCGGTCGGGAAGTTGAACGTCCACGGAGTACCGCATTGAACGGTTTGATTTGGGCCGCAGGTGATGACTGGCGGGACGTTGTCCACGATGGTCACAGACTGGCTGCAATTGGTGGAGTTGCCGCAACAATCGCTGATGGTCCAAGTGCGCGTGATGATGAGTGGACAATTCGGCGCGGGATTGGTGGTGGTGCTGCTGACGACGATGTTGGGCGGGTTCGTGCAGCAATCATCAATCGCAGTCGGCGGCGTGAAGGTCCATGCCGTGCCGCAGTTGACGGTGATGCTCGGCGCGCAGATGACGTTTGGCGCGAGTGTATCAATGATCTGCAACCGCTGCGTGCAGACGAGCGAGGTGTTCGTGCAGCAATCCGTCGCCGTCCATTGCAATGTGTAATCGCTGAAGCAAACGGTCTGGATGTTCGTGACGGCACTGAGGAGATTGAGCGTGTTGTTAGTGCCACAGCATGCGTCGAACGCAGTCGGGTAATCACCGAACCAGTTCGGGCCAGTGCCGCACTCGATCTGTTTGAACGGCTGGCAATTGATCACCGGCGGCGTGGTGTCGGTGATCGTGATGAGTTCCGTGCAGTAAGACGTGTTGGTGCAGCAATCCACAGCCTGCCAAGTGAACGTGATGATTTCATTGCAAGGAACAGAGCCGTTCGTCACCGCGTTGAAGAGTGAGACGGTGACGTTCGTGCCGCAGCAAGCGTCGAACGCTGTGGGTGTCGCCAACCCCAAAACCGATCCGCACTGATAGGTCTGATTGCTGTTGCAGTTGATGACCGGCGGAGTCGTGTCCGTGATCGTGATGGTTTCTGTGCAGAATGATTTATTGCCGCAACAATCCTGCGCTTCCCATGTGATGAAGACGGTTTCGTTGCACAATCCCGTGCTGTTCGTGACGATGTTGAAGATCGTGACAGGGACGCTCGTGGTGCCGGCGGTGTTCGTGCAGCAATTATCCGTGGCAGTCGGCGGCGTGATGACCCAGCCGCTGCCGCATTGGACGAGTTGATTGCTGTTGCAGAGGATGACCGGCGGAACGTTGTCCACGATGGTCACGGACTGGCTGCAATTGGTCGAGTTGCCGCAACAATCCGTGATGATCCAGTCGCGCGTGATAATGGTCGGGCAATTCGCCGGGACGTTCGTCACCGTTGTGTTGACGACGATGGTCGGCGCGACTGTGCAACAATCATCTATCGCCGTCGGCGGGGTGAAGTTCCACGGCGTGCCGCAATTGACGGTGATGTTGGGCGCGCAGACGACATTCGGCGGCAGCGTGTCTATGATGTCCAATCTCTGCGTGCAAATGAGCGAGGTGTTGGTGCAGCAATCCGTCGCCGTCCACTGGAGATCGAAAGTGCTGAAGCAAACGGACGTGAAGTTCGTGATAACGCTGATGAGGTTGAGCGTGACGTTCGTGCCGCAACACGCATCGAACGCGGTTGGGAAGTCGCCAAACCAGTTCGGGCCGGAGCCGCATTCAATTTGTTTGAACGGCACGCAGTTGATGACGGGTGCGTTGGTGTCGGTGATGTTCACGACTTCGGTGCAGTAAGCGATGTTGGTGCAACAATCTTCCGCCATCCAAGTGAGCGTGAGGACTTCGTTACACGGCACAGCACTGTTGGTGACCATGCTCACGAGCGAGACGATGGGAGGATTGGTGCAACACGCATCAAACGCGAACGGCGGAGTCGGCGTCCACCCGCCCGGCCCGCCCGCTGTGTTGCCGCATTGCACGTTCTGATTGCTGTTGCAGATGATCACCGGCGGCGTGTTGTCCACGATGTTGACGACCTCGGTGCAGTTGGTGGCGTTGCCGTTGCAATCGGTGAAGTGCCAATCAATGAACACGGTTTCAAAACATTGGTTCACCACGTTGGTGAAAATGCTTTGGATCATGACATTCGGTGGAGCTGAACAACACACATCGGTCGCAGGCGGCGGCACGGGCACCCAACCGGAGCCGCATTGCACAGTAGAAACCGGCAGACAATTGATGATCGGCGGATCAATATCGCCTAGCACGATGATGTCGAATGTGCAGATGGCTGTATTACCGAGATTGTCTTGAACGATGCAAGTGACGGTGTTCGTGCCGACGGGGAACGGCGAACCAGATGGCGGAGTGCAAACCAGATTGGTGATGACGCCGGGACAAGTATTGCTCACAACTGGCAGCGGATAGGAAATATTGGTGAAGCCCGCTCCTGGCACAGGGGGGAAACACGTTTGGACGATGATGTTGGTCGGGCAGATGATATCGAGACAAGGACAGTTCGTGCCAGCGATGCCGCCGAACGTGACGGATTCCGAGCAGAAATCCACAACGCCACACACTTGACCGATCCATTGTGCCGTGATCGTAGGCCAGTTGGTAACAAAGAACGGACCGAGAATTGTGACTGGCGCGGTGCAACACGGCGGAATATTTGTCCAACCCGGCGGCCCATAGAATCCCCAGTTGGTGGAATTGCAGGCAGGGAATTGGTTGGTGGGACAGATCAGGGTGAAACGATTCGTGGTGAAGCCGACGTTGTACATCAGATTACAAGTGTAAGTATTCAGGCTCGGAAGATCCGTCAGAGTAAAAGTGATGGGCGTGCTGCCAGTCACGGCGGTGCCTGGCACAGGAAACTGAGCGCACGTGTAGCCCGTCGAGCTGACACTGGGAATCCAACAGTTCGTCACCACCAGACACAGATCGGGAATCGTGCCTGTGCAACTCCCCGTGAACAACACAGCCTGAGTCTGGAGGCACGAGCAATCCAGAAACTGCGCCTTCGCCGTTGTTGAACTCAACATCAGCGCAAGCCACACGCCGGAGATGAAAATCCCAATCCGGCGGAACGCGCTGATCACGCGGGCGGGAGTGGAGATGTTATTAAGACAGGCGGAGGACGAGTCGTCGGGAGTCTGAGTTGTTATCATAAGCATCGTTTGAACTGTGTGTGCTTGAAACAGTCACTCGCTGAGTCGCAGGAATGAAGAGCACGACATGATCTCTTCAAGACATTCGGTCGGCAGGGCAACGGGTTCGATGACTGTTGTAGGCCGATGTAGAAAGTTGTCAAGTGCCGAGACAACAATTTCACCGGGTTAGTTCGAGAAGCAGTTGTCGTGGCGAGATCAAATTTGAACTGATGCGGAAGGTGCTGCTGATTTGCTTGAATTATTTCGTGTTCAGAGGCAACGCGTTGCCCATAGCGTCCCTGCTCCGCTCGTCAGGCATCGCCTTGTTCCGTCATGACTATCGCTCGCGCTGGACACTTCATCCCGCTTCTGGAAAACTTCGCGCCCGTGAAACAATCAATCGTCACTTTGGACATGGAAGGCGTGTTGACGCCGGAAATCTGGATCGCCGTTGCCGAGAAGACCGGCATCCCGGAATTGCGCCGCACCACGCGCGATGAACCGGATTACGACAAGCTCATGTTGTATCGCATCGGCATCATGGACAAACACGGCATCAAACTCTCGGACATCCAGAACGTCATCGGCACGTTGGACGCGCTGCCCGGCGGCAAGGAATTCCTCGATGAATTGCGCCAGACGACTCAAGTGCTGATTCTTTCGGACACGTTCGAGCAATTCGCCCAGCCGCTGATGAAGAAACTCAACTGGCCCGCGCTGTTTTGCCATCGGCTGATCGTGGAGAACGACCGCATCACGGGCTACAAACTGCGCATCGCGGATCAGAAGAAGAAAACCGTGGCTGCTCTCAAGGCACTCAATTACCACGTCGTCTCTGCGGGCGATTCCTACAACGACACCGCGATGTTGCTCGAAGCGAATGCGGGTTTCCTGATCCACGCGCCGGAGAATGTGAAGCGCGAGTTCCCTCAACTCAAAGCCGTGGAGAGCCACGCGGAGTTGTTGAAGCTGATCAAGGGTGCTCTCGCTGGCTGATTTGCACAGTGGGTTCTCGAACAGACGCGGTGGCTGCGCTGGTTTTTGTGGCAGCCACTATTCTTCCCTTGACGACGATGGCGGCCCGGAGTTGGGGATGGTTGCGAATCGGTTTCTGATATTCAGGCGATTTGGCCGATGGTTCGGTACCGTCAGTTGTGTAACAAATCGTGTAGCCGGTAATTTTGTTGCCGTTTGGCGAGGCGGCAGTGGACACGATGCGGGTTTGTTCTCCGTCTGAAATCAAGCTGATGGCGTACACGGTAACGGGTGAGTTCGGTTTATCGTTTTCCAACAACACGGTGGCTATGCCAGCTTCAGCGGCGATGGGATTTTGACCGACCAATCTTGCTGATCCATCTGTTCCGAAGAACACCGGGGATTTGCTCGTGGGAACAATCATGTTGGAAGCATCCACGAGTTCTGCGTGGCAAAACACCGCGTCCTTGCCGTGTGCGGCGAAGGCCCGGCCATTCAAGTCAAAGCGCAACGCCAATGCCTCCGTTGCACCGGGAGTGCGGCGTTCGTAGGTTGTGACTTCGCGTCCGCCGATGTAGCCGATGGCTTTCAGCGTACCTGCTTCATAACGATCCAACGCAAAAGTAAATGGCGCGTGTTTGATGTGGGTCGAGATGCGCGAAGTGTCAGGGCGACGGCGCTCGATCAGTTTGTCGTTCAATGAGAGTGCGACTTCTTCGCAGTTGCTGAAGACGCGGACGTCGCGGGGAGAATCCGGCGTCCAATAATTCGCGATGAATACCATCGGGCCGACGGGCTTGCCCGCGATCAGTTCGCTCGCGTCGCGCTGGCTGCGGAAGAACCAGTAACCAAATTTCGGTAAGCGGAAAATGTCCATCACGCCGGACGCTTCAATGTCGGGCGCGTAACCACGATTGTAGTCAAACATCACCCAGATGCCGTCGGCGAAGGCGGTGGTCTTGAGATTGTCGTTGTGCGCCTCTTGAAAATTTAGCGCCTGTTGAAGCAGGCGCGCTTCTCCATCGCCGCGCAATTGACGGCTGTCGCGCGCGGCGGGTTGCAGGTCTTTCCACTGGCCTTGTTCAAGTCCGGCGTTTTGGGCGAAGTATTCCCAATCCCCGTATTCGCTCACGACGCAGGGCATGTCTTTCACTTCAGTGCAACCACCGTGTTGCCGTGCCTGGATGAACACGTCGTAACCTTTCGTCCAGCCGCAGGTGAACATCTGGTCGCCGGGAAATTCCTCATGCGCGATGGCGTCGGTCTTCGCGATGAATGCTTTGGGCATGTCGCTTTCGTTGAGCGAAACTTCCCAGAGGATGACGCAAGGATGATTGCGGTCGCGGCGGATGAGTTGACGGGTTTCCTGATACTTCAATTCCGCGAACGCTGGGTCTTTGCCGAAGTATTGCCAGCCCATGAGGCAGTTCATCACCACCAGGCCGAGTTCGTCGCAAGCATCCATGAATGCGGGCGACTGCGGATAGTGCGAAAGGCGGATGTAATCGAAGCCAGCTTCCTTGATCTTGAGCGCGTCGCGATATTGGGCTTCGTCGGAGAGCGCGTTGCCGATGTAGGGGTATTCTTGATGCCGGTTGCAGCCGCGCAGAAACATCTTCTCGCCGTTGATGCGGAAACCGTCCTTGGTGATTTCGATGTGGCGGATACCTGCGCGCGTTTCTTTGTCATCAATCACTTTGCAGTCGGCGATCAATTCCGAACGGACTTGATACAGATAAGGCGAGTTGGGCGACCAGAGTTTGGGCTGGGCAACTTTAAGTTCGTGGATCAATTCCCGGTCGGTATCAGCGGCGAGAGATTCGGGTTGGGCGATGCTGGCGACGGTTTTGCCACTGGCGTCAAGCAGGGTGGTCTTGAGGATGAAGTGGCGTGTTTGTGCGGCGGAGTTTTTAATATGCGTTTGCACCTTCACCGTTGCAGACGTTTCCGACACATCTGGAAAGGTGACGAACACGCCGCCGCTGCCGACTTTGTCCGCGAGGATGGGATCGGTGATGTGCAACTTGTCTTTGATGATGAGATGCACCGGGCGATACAGGCCGCCGTAGAGATTGAAATCTAAATCCACGAGCGGCTTCGGGCCGGTGATCTGGTTGTCGCGGTTGTCGAGGCGTACGGCGACGACATTCTCTGCGCCGGGTTTGGCAAGTTTCGAGATGTCCATCACGTAAGGCAGATAGCCGCCCATGAATTTTCCCGCCGACTGGCCGTTGACCCAAATTTCCGCGATGTTCATCGCGCCGTCGAAGCGGAGGATGACGATTTTATCTGCGACATCCTTCTGAAGCGAAAATGTTTTTCGATACCAACAGATGCCTTGCCACTGCGGATTCTCTTTTCCAGCGACGAGTGCTTCGACACGCGCGGTGTGCGGCAATGTAACCGATTCCCAGTTCGCGTCATCGAAGGTGGGGATGGCGGCCTGTGGTTCGTCGGCGCGGAGGAAACGCCAGTTTTCCGAGAACGGGAGCGTTTCGCCAGATGTGGAAAGAACCAAGCCAACGAGCAACGTCAGCAGTAGAGCGGTGATTTTTAGGAGATGCTTCATTGAAAGACCTACGGTGATTGCAGCCTAAAAAACTGCGAGGTTGAACCGTCGAGCGGCACGCTGGTGCTGAAGACGCCATTCGTGTCTTGAATGGTGTTGGTGGTGTTGGTCCAGATTGGCGACGTCAGGTTGGTGCTGGTTTTAAGAGCCATGCCTGCGCCGCTCAACGGCCATTTGAGAATCATCAGGTTGTTGCTGCGGCTCGGGGAAATTGTGACCGGCGCGGCCATCGCCCCAAACGCCGTTGCAGCAGGCAATACATTTCCGTCTGCACCGAACAGTGAGCGTTGGTCAAAGCCCGCGAGGTTTGCGCCCGCCACTTGCTGATACTCTGTACCCCACCAAAAGACGCCCGCGCCTCGACTGCCGGGAACGCTTTTAATTATCTTCGCGAGTTCGATGACGAATTGCACCTGGCCGTTGGTGGAGGCCGGGATTCCAAAGATGTTGGTGGAGTTGCTGCGCGGGAAAGCGGTTTCCATAATCATGACCGGCTTATTGTAGCGAACGGCAGCGTTGCTCAGACAGGTGCGGAGTGCGGCGAGGTTGCCGTGCCACCAAGGATAATAACTCTGTCCGATGATGTCGAAAGTCACTTGGCGCGACGCGAGATTGTCAAAGTACCACTGAGTTGTAGTCCAATCACCACCCCGATCCAGATGGATGATGAGTTTTGGCGTGTTCGTGCCAGAGGCGTCTTTCACACCTTGGATCGCGTTGGTCAACAACTGCGCGAGTTGCGACCACTGTGTCGCGTTGTCAAAACTTCCACCCACGCGACCTTCGCTCCACAACATGCCGGGCGTGATCTCGTTTCCGATCTGGACATAATCCGGCAACGCGCCAGCCGCAGCGAATGAGGCGATGGTGTTGCTGTTGTAGGTGCGGAGTTGAGTCTTCAACTGAGCAAACGTCAGGTTCGTCCAAGCGGCGGGTTTTGTTTGCTGGCCGGGATCTGCCCAGGTATCGGAGTAGTGAAAATCGAGCAGCAACTTCAGTCCGGCGTTCTTCACGCGCACGGCGAGAGGCAAGGTGTAAGCGAGGTTGTTCGTGTAGTTGTAGGCATCAGCCTGCGCCTGCGCCGCGCTACTGGTGAAGAGTCGCAAGCGGACGCAGTTAAACCCGCGATTCTTCAGGATGGTCAACGCATCTTGAATCTGGCTGTTGACGCGATAGGTGATGCCCCGATCCTCAAAGAAACGCAGATGCGACATATCCGCTCCTGCAATGAAATCCATCGGTGTGTTGGCATTGGGGGCAGGCGCATTGGTCACGTTGTCGAAATAAACCACGGGCAAGGTCTGATTCCCAGCGGTGACCTGAAAGTACCGGTTGTCGCCTGATTCCCAGATGAGTTGGGCGGCGGAACTGTTGCCGCCGGGATTGATGATGAATTTGTGGTTCTCCCAATTGCCGGTGGTGACGTTGTTGTTGAACGTGCCGGTGTAAATGTTTGAGTCGCCCGCGCTGGGAGACAGCACAGAGGTCGTGGTCCAATCCGTGGTCGAGAACGTGCCGGAGACGATGGCTGTGTCGCCGTTGGCGGGGTTGAAATTCCCCAATGCCCGCTGGACACGCATGTCCACCTGATAAGTCACTTGGTTGGCGGCCACAGTCAGTATCCCAGAGAACAAGCCGAGCGCGAGAGCCCATGGCATCAATCGGCGGTGCTGATGGGAATGATCTGAAAGAAAGGAATTCATTGAATGGAAAGTAGGTGATTCAAAATGGAGACTCAGTTTTTCAACGCAATATGACGAGCAAGCTTCTCTTTCACAATTTTTCCCCAAACAGCGTATCCATCTGGGTTGAGATGTGTGCCATCTGAAAATAGAGAACTGTTCTGTATTCCATCTGAGTTCAGAAAGTGCTCGTGCGTATTGACTCGGAGTGCGTTTGGAAAATCCGCGATGACCTTATCCACTGCCGCGTTCGCTGCTCGAATGGTATCCGCAGCGATAAACTTGCAGGGGAAAATCTCACAAACCAAAACACGCGTGTTAGGAGTGGCTGCCTGAAACTTTTCCAGCATCGATCGGACGTTTTTGGCAATGACTTCGGGTGTTCCATGAGGAGTATGAAACAGATCGTTTATGCCCCCTAAAAAAACTACGACCTTGGGATTGAGGTCGAGAACATTCCCTTGAAGTCGGCACAACATTCCTCGTGTCGTATCGCCAGAGATTCCGCGATTGGCTGTCTTCAGACCGTCAAAATGCTCACGCAGATTCCATTCTGCGGTGATGGAATCGCCAAGGAACACAACGCTCCCCTGATCCCTGGCTTTGTACTTTTCAAAATCCGCCAGACGTTGATCACGATTGCCGATGAACCAAGGCAGCACCGCGTTAAACGGCCCAACGCCGAGTTTGTTTCCGTTCTCCAGAAAGTATTTAAGGATGTCGGGCCAGCGTTCAATTTCACCTGTAAGACCGGGCTTCATACCGAAGCCGTGACCACCAACTTTGAACACATGATAATTGGCATGACCGCCAGCCTTTTGCCAGACATCAACGTATTGCCAGCAACTGTTTACCCACTCTGGCTTGTCATCCGCCACGATCATGGTGATTAGTCGTGGTTTTGGATTTTCAGGCGGACGCACCAGTGGAGTGGTGGAATCTGTCGCAACTTCATTGAGGTAGGCGGGGTAAATTAAGATGAGATCATCCGGTTGTTGATCCGGTGAGTTTGTTGCCAGAGTTTGCACGGCGCGAGTTGCGAGATGGCCGCCAGCAGAATAACCCATCATGCCAAATCGTCCGCTGCGAACACCCAACGCAGCGGGGCGTGTTTTGATAAGTCGCCAGGCGGCTAAGGCATCTTGAAGAGCGAGTTCGCGAGTCTGATTCCCTGAGGCAATATGATATTCCAACAGCACGACATCGTAACCGAAACCGTTCAAGGTTTCTGCCGTGCGCGAGCCTTCATTGACAGCATCAAGGAGATTGTAACCACCGCCGGGCAGCAACAGAATCGTTCCCTCTGGCTTGTCCGCTACCGACCGCGTCACGCGCAAGACAGGCGCATTGAACTTGCGAATCAGCCCGTTAGTTTCCAACGGATTACCCGCCGTCACCGGCGTGCCGTCGAGCGAGAACCATTGACCCGTAGTTGATCCAGCCATGAGACGAACCGTTACAAAGACGGAAAGGAGCGCAACCGAAAGTAGGAACTTATTTTTCATGGGTCTGGTCGCGTGCAAAACGTTTTGAGCCAAATCTGGAACTTGCTCCGGGAAATGAATGCCTCACCCAAACCGTTGTTTTGACATTCAAATCCCGGAGTTCGTTCTCGAAATCACTGACTGATCAACCGGAAAAACATCTGTGGTCCGGTTGTGTTGATAATCGCCGAGCTTTGTCCAGCAGTGCCGGGAACATTCGACCAAACGACAGGGGGCACGAGGTTGGTGGTGCTTTGCAGACTCACACCAGGACTAGCAGTCCAATTCAGCGTAAGCGTGGTGGCTGTGCTAACACCCAGCGTGATGCTGCCGGGGTTAGCGATGACAGTGCCGGTAATCTGGAAGTTATCCACATTAAAATTCCCGCCGGTGCCCGCGATGTTGAATACCACTCCAGCACCAGTGATGTTGCCGCTCAGGTTCGCGCCAGCAGTGCTGCCGACGGTCGCCCCAGTGCCAGAGAGTGTCAGGTTTTTCCAATTTGCCGCTGTCGGAGAAAATACCTGACTCACGGTGGTGTATGTAGTGGTGGCGGTATTAGTATCCACCGGCAACGCCGTGGCGGAGACATACCAAGAGGTGCCGTTGATTTGAACTGCAATGCTGGCGGTTATGTTTTCAGGTGCGAAGGTCGGAGCAATGTCCACCGCGAAGGTCAGACCTGAAGCACCCGCGATACTCATGGATTGAAACGGCAGGCCGGACGTGCCCGTGTCCGACGCGGTCGTTGCGGAGAAAGCCGTCACGGAGGCCGCACCTTCGTAGATGAAAACCCCACCATCGCCAGCACCAGCTTGGAACAGGCGGTTGGGAGCAGCGGGAACTGCCGCTGACCAGCCGACGTCTGTGACGGGATAATTTCCAGTGACCGGTCCGACGAATGGGAAAGATTCGGAATAACGCAGATTGGCGGGGCGATCATTCACCGTCAGGACTGTGCTGATGTAATTGGCGCTTGAATCCGTACCAGCAGAATTGCTGACGATGAGAGAGTAAGTGCCCGCGTTGTTGGTGCTGACATTGAGAATGGTAAGGACATTACTATTCGCGCCGGAGATGCCTCCACCATTGACGACTGGGTTGCCATCTTTTTGCCAGAAGTAGGTGAGCGGTTGCAACCCAATGGCGGCACCTGCAAAGGAAACGCCAGCACCTGCATAAACCGTCTGACTGTGCGGTGACGCCGTGATGGTCGGCGGCAAGGGTGCGAAGTAATTCGTCACAACTAAGAAATTATCCACGTTAAAATTACCGCCGCCGCTGGCGACATTGAACACGAGTCCCGCACCAGTGATGTCGCCAGTGAGATTTGCTCCGGCGACACTGCCGATGGTTGCACTTGAAGAAGCAAGCGTCAGATTTTTCCAATTGGCAGCGAGACCGTTGAATGTTTGGGAGTGGGTCGTATATGTCCCGGTGGCGGTTGTCGTATTGACAGGTATCGGACTGGACTGGACATACCAGTTGCCGCCGTTCATCTGCACGGCGAAATAGGCAATGACGTTTGCGGGTTGATAGCTGGGCGCGATGTCCACCTGGAAAGAAACCGCCGGATAGGACGAGGGCGTGATCTTGGAAAACTTCAAGCCGGAAGCGCCAGAATCACTGTTCGTGTTGACGTAGTATGCCGTCGTGACAGCAGATCCCTCGAAGGCAAAAAATGCGCCATCGCCAGCTGCGTTTTGAAACAGGCGATCAGGTGCACCGGGAATACTGTTAGACCAGCCGACGATACTCAGGGGATAGTTGACCGGAGCCGCGCCGACAAACGGGAACGTTTCGGCATACAAATAATCGGATGAGAGGGAATTGACCGTCAGCGAGGCGGTCGAGTTGGTCGCCGAATCAAAGAAGCCCGCCGAGTTGCTGACGATCACGGAATAATTTCCTGCATCCGCACCGCCGATATTTTTGATGTTAACCGTGGCGGTGGTGGCGCCGGAAATACGACTGTCATTGGTGAGCAACACGCTGTCCTTTAGCCAGCGATAGGTCAGGGGTTCAGAACCGGAAGCTTTGACATTAAACGACACGCCTGCACCGGAATAGTTCACCTGACTGATGGGAGCGGCAATCAACGTCGGAGGCTGCACGACAGTATTGGAGATCGAGGTAATCAACAAATTGTTGAAGTCCCAACTACCGGAGTTGGAAAGCTTGGCGACGACACCGATGCCAGTGATGTTGCCGGAAAGATTCGCGCCTGCTTGTGGTCCAACATCCACGACGGTTGTGTTTGTGAGAAAGTTCCAGTTGGTGGCTGCCGGGCTGTAAGTGATGCTGGATTGATAAAAGACTGTGCCCGCGCCAGTGGCTGCCGTCGTGATTGGCGCGTTCGTTTTCACATACCACACCCCGCCGACCTCAACTGCAAACCAGAATTGAAGATTGCCGCCCTGCCAACTCCACTGAGATTCCACGGAAATGTTCAGGTTGGTATAAAGAGTCGGGTTGATGCTGGTGAATGCCGAATCACCATTGGGCCCGCTGCCCGCGCCATTTGTCGTAAAGAAAATGCCGTTGCCTGCGCCGCCGCCAAAAAAGAGCGTTTTGACGGGCAGCGACAGCGAGGTGGTGCCGCTGATGGCGCCGGGCTGGTCGTAGATGCCGCTAAAACCTCCCGGCGGTAGAATTTGACTCCAACCGACTGAGGCGAGAGAAGTGCCGCCATTCACTGTGCCGAAGGTCTGCTGATACAAGACCGCCGTTTGCGCCAGAGCCACACCGCTGATGGCGATATGGGTTAATAGAATGAGGAGTAGTTTTTTCATTGGGTTTGATGGTTTTGGTTGGGGTGGATGAGAAGTTTCTAACAGTCTAAAAATGGTTTTCAATAGGACTACCTTGATGGTCAGTTGTAAGCCCCCATCCAAGTCGGCCAAGAGTTGAGAG
>JANNAO010000111.1:0-21256 GCA_031384405.1 Verrucomicrobiota bacterium
TCATGATCCATCAAGTGCTCGGCGGCGCGGAAGGTCAGGCCAGCGACGTGGAAATCCGCGTCAAACACATGCTCAAGTTGAAGAACACGCTCAACGGCATCCTTTCCAAACACACCGGCAAACCCATTGAACAAGTGGAGAAGGATTGCGACCGCGACAATTTTATGAGTGCCGAAGAAGCCAAAGCCTACGGCCTCGTGGATCAAGTCGTTCAATCGCGCAAAGAGATTCCGGGCGCGGATAAGGTTTAAGTTTGTAGCTGGGTATTTGCTCCGTTGCGGCTTTCACCATCACGCTTTGGATGATGGCGACGCCTGCGACTCCAACCAATCACACGCCTTGGGCAACACGTTGCTCCAATGAAAACTTCGCGCCCGCTCCAATGCCGCGACTCGATACGCCTCATACTTCTCCGGCTTTTGCAGCATGGCGATGATTCCGTCCGCAAGCGATTCGGGCGTTTCTGTTTTTGACACGATGCCAGTCTGGTCGTGCAACGTGGATTCAATCAACCCTTCCACCGGATAAACGGCGGTGGGCGTTCCCATGGCGTTGGCTTCGATGACGTTTAATCCCCAGCCTTCGCGTTGCGATGTGTGCAACAGGAGATGCACGTCGCGCAGCAGTGCGTCCTTGTCCGCTTCGGATAATCTTCCTGCAAGCGTGACCTTGTCAGCGATGCCCAATTCTGCGACGAGATTTCGCAACAAGCCTTCCGTCTCACCGCCGCCGACGATGGTGAGGTGTGCGGGAATGTTTTTATCAGCGAGTGCTTTCACGGTGCGGACAGCGTGATCAATGCGTTTGTTAGGAGCCAATCGCGACACGACCGCGAGCTTGAGTGGCGTCGTGAGCGGTTTCGGTGCGAGCTGGGTCAAAGCAACCGTATCCACGCCGTAGGGGATTTGCATGACTGACTTCACACCGCGCGAGTGAAGAATATCTTTGGTGCAACTGCTCGCTGTCCAGAAGGAGATGTTGCGATAGCCCCAGTGCGTCCAACGCTCCTGCCATCTTCCAATCGTGCTGATGGGCCACGGATAAAACGCGCTCCAGATCGGGCCGAGCACTTCGTGAATGTAGGAAACATTCTTCGTGCGACACCACAGCGGCGCAAACCACGGGATGCCGTGATGTTGATCTATGAC
The DNA here is from genome assembly GCA_031384405.1 of Verrucomicrobiota bacterium. Classification (GTDB taxonomy): domain Bacteria; phylum Verrucomicrobiota; class Verrucomicrobiia; order Limisphaerales; family JADLHS01; genus JADLHS01. The sequence continues at coordinate 1,149 of JANNAO010000111.1, forward strand.
GAGATCGAAGGGTTTCTGCTTCCGGTACCAGGAAATCGCCTTGAACACCGAACTCCCCATGCCACCCCCACGCACGAAATGGATGCCATCAAACGTTTCCTCCGTGGCGCAGTCTTTGAAGTCATTTGCGAACCAATAGACCTCGTGCCCGCGCTCGGCGAGAGCTTTGAGGTAGGCGAGCGTGACGCGCTCCGCCCCGCCTGCGAGGGGGTTTTTCGGGTCGCGCCAATTGAGCATCAAGAAGCGCATGGTTCAGGGATTAATATTCACGGGCAGAGTCTGGCGGAAGCAATTTTGGCTTGGCAAACACATTTGTCCTACAGCCGTTTCAATTCGAGCGATGAAGTCGTTGCCAAATAAACGATCAACATAGGCAAGCAGGCAAAAGTATTGAGTGGCGAACTCCCCGCCTTTAGTCTGCGGGTATGAATGTTTTCGTCACCGGCGGCGCGGGCTACATCGGATCGGTCTGCGTCGAGGAACTCATCAATGCGGGTCATACCGTCACCGTTTTCGACAATCTCACCGAAGGCCATCGCTCGGCGGTGGACCCGCGCGCGAAGTTTGTTGAAGGCTGTCTCAGCGATGCCGCGCTGGTGAATCGTTCCGTGAAGGAAGCCAAGGCCGAGGCCGTATTGCACTTCGCCGCCAACGCGCTCGTCGGCGAATCCATGACGAACCCGTCAAAATACTTTCGCAACAACGTCGCGTCCGGCTTGAACCTGCTCGACGCTGCCGTGCAGAACGGCGTGAAGAAGTTTGTGTTCAGTTCCACCTGTGCCACCTACGGCCCGCCGGATCGCGTGCCGATGACGGAGGATTTGCCACAACGTCCAATCAATCCTTACGGTGAGTCCAAGCTGATGTTCGAGAAGATGCTGATCTGGTTTCAGCAACTGCACAAACTGGAGTTCGTGGCGTTCCGCTATTTCAACGCGGCAGGCGCAAGCGGGAAGTTCGGGGAGCATCATCGCATCGAGACGCATCTCATCCCGAACGTGCTCAAGGTCGCGCTCGGTCAAGCGACACAATGCGAAATCTACGGCACAGATTACGCCACGCCCGACGGCACCTGCATTCGCGATTACATCCACATCCGCGATCTCGCACAGGCGCACATCCTCGGTCTTGCCCCCGGCAAGCAAGGTTTTTTCAATCTCGGCAACGGCGATGGTTACTCCGTGCGACAAGTCATCGAGACCTGCGAAAAAATCACTGGAAAGAAAATCCCCTCCGTGGAAAAACCGCGTCGTCCCGGCGATCCGCCCAAGCTTGTTGCTGCCGCGCACAAAGCCATCAACGAACTCGGATGGAAGCCGCAGTTCCCAACGCTGGAAGACATCGTCTCAACCGCGTGGGAATGGCATAAGAAGAATCCGAGCGGGTATAGGGATTGAACTACCCCGTAGCAACCGACGTGAGTCAGCTTAAATCTGATCCCCGGCGATGGCCGTGGCGCAGCGGGGAAGAGATGGAGCGGACTGACGTCCGCTGCTACTGATTTCGTAGCATCGAACGTCAGTTCGATCATTCTTCCCGGGCTGGCGATGGCCTGGCTTTGGCGGTGGGAGAAGTCAGAGCGAACTGACGTTCGCTGCTACGACGATGAAAGGGGCGGGCGTTTGATTTGCCCGGCATCCGGCGCGCGTGCCGCGTGGTAAAGCTTCCAAAACAGCGGCCAGAAATCTTCCGTCAATGGATGTGCGTCTGGATAGCCGGGCAACACGGCCCCCGCGAATGGCCAGTCCTTCGGGTGCTCCACAAGTTTTTCGACGCGGGCGTTGTCAATGATGTAGAAGCAGACTTTGCGAAACGCCTCGCGCTGGCGTTGCTCCTCCCGGAGCACATGGTCGTGCGCCTGATGTTGAAAGCACTGCGGGGCGAGCAGCTCACCTGCGTGTTCGCGCAGGAATTTTATCCCGTTACGCTGATCGGTGTCCCGCCGCAGCCCCATCCAGACCAGATGAATGTGGTCGGGCATCAGGCAGTAAGTCGGGCAATGCAATCCTTCCCGCGCGGCGGCGTGGAGCATCATTTCCCGGAAGCGATGGTGAAAAGTGTCGTTCAACCAGCCCGTGCCGCGCCGGGCGATGGGCATGGTCCAATGCACCACCGCGTCGCCTTGATAATATTCTCGCGGCAGGCGCGGCAGGTAAAAGCTGCGGTCGGTGCCCGAGCCAGGCAGACGCGGGAGGGCGTCGTTAGGCGGATCGGGTGTCATGCGGGGAGGTTAGAGCGAACTGACGTCCGCTGCTACCAGGTTGCGGTAGCAGCGAACGTAAGTTCGATCTGACCTTCTGAAGGTTCGCTCTCACTTGCTGGAGGTTTGAGCCGACTCACGTCGGCTGCTACGGAGTTTTGAATGTGCCTCTGATTATTTGATTTCTTGGTCTTCGATACCTTATCGCGTTCCCCCTGCATTAACGCTGCGTAGGAGAATTAATCGGGGTGAAGTCCGCTGAAATACCATAGCCATGGCCGGAACCGAAAACGCCGCTGGAGCCGCGCACGCGCAGGCCGTTGGTCTTGATGTTCGAGCGGGACTTGCTGATGGTGCCGCGCGTGTGGCCGGAATTGCCGCCGGTGCCGGAGAAACTCAGCCCGGCACCGCTAAAGTCACTGACTTTGATTCCCTTTTCTTCAATGCCGTAGCCGCTGGAGCCGCGCGCGATACTGAACCAATCGTCATGCTGCCCGTCTGCGGGTTCCACGTAGCCGTTTGTTTTGATGTTCGAGCGAGACTTGCTGATGGTGCCGCGCGTGTGGCCGGAAGGACCGCCGGAGCCGGAGAAACCCAGCCCGACGACGCCAAAGCCATTGTATTTGATTCCCTTTTCATCAATGCCGTAGCCGTTGATTGGGCGCGGGTCGCCGGGATAGGTGGGGCCGGAGCTGCCGGGACGAGGCTTGGGCGCGACCAAGCCTTTACCCGCCGGGTTTTTCTTTATCACGACATCAATTCCCGGAATGGGGTTTTTGTTGCGCGTGCCGCCGGAAGGCCCGCCGGAGCCGGCGTAGCCGACGTTCCCCGCGTTTCCGGCAGTGTAATAGTCGTCGTCGCCGGTTGTCATTGCTCCTCCCAATTGAGGATCCTCCACGTCAATTGGCTCCAACGTAGTAGGCCACTGGGGCAGGGGCTGAAAATCGAAGCAATTCTCGCCATTATCATCGCAAACCAATTTCTGGCCGGACGGATCCGTGGCACTGGGGGGACGGTTGCCAACATAGGCGAATCCATTTCCCAGATTCGCGCCATCACCCCAGATGCCGAGCGAGTCGCGCGTGATGAAGCGGCCGGCCTTGATATCCAGGAAACGCGTGCGGTAATAGTACAGGCCGGTCTCGGCATCGTAACGGCGGCCAGTATAAAGCGTGGCGTTGGTGATCTGGCTCGCGGGGATGACCGTGCCGGTGGCGTTCAGGAAGGTCGGCTGGCCGTAATCGTCGTAGCGGTATTGTTCGAGGATGGCCCCGGTGCTGTCGGTCACTTTGCGCAGGCTGTCCTGGGCATCGCCGTGGAAGAAGCGGCGTTGGCCGCCACGATCCGAAGTGAGCAGTTCATCAATGCCATTGCCCCAGACATGGGTGGCGACCGTGCCGTTGGTGCCATCCTGTTCCTCGATCTCCTGCGTTCCGGAGTAGTAGTAACGGTTCGTGGTCCCGTTCCCCACCTTCTCGATGCGGCGCCAGAAGCAGTCGTATTTGTGGGTGACGGCGATGCCGGAACCGATGTTGGTGTAGGAAATCAGCCGGTCCTGGTAATCATAACTGAACAGCCGCAGCCCGCCGGCACCGTCCGCAGCGACGAGATTGCCATTGACGTTGTTGGTGCGGAAGTCGAACGGCGTGGTGGTGTACTGGTTCATCTGATAATCCTCCGGCGGCACGGCGGCGCTCATGGTGTAATTCCCGGCGTTGGACCCGCCCGCGACGCTGACGCGATTCCCCACGCCGTCCAGCGTGTAAATGTTGGTAGGCCCGACGAGCGCCACCGCCGAGCGGATAAGGCGGCTGTCGGAATCATAACTGTAGGTGCGGGAATCCTGCGCCGAGGGCAGCAGGTCGTCGTGGGCCGTGACATTGTGAGTGCGGTCCCAGGTGTAGGCGCGTGAGTCAATGTTGGTGCCGCTGGCGATGACGGTCTGGAGGATATTGGTCAGGCGTTGGATGGCGTCGTGGGTGAAGACGGCCCGGGTGCCGTTGCCGAAGTCACGGCGTTCGACGCGCGACGGGCCGAAGTAACTGTAGATGGCATTGGTGCCGCCGACATCGGTGCCGGTGCGTTTGCGATCCAAGCTGTCATAAGTCCAGTTGATCGTGCGTCCGCCGGGATAGGTGCAGGACAACTGGTTGCCATCGCCATCGTAAACGCAGGTGACGGTCCGCACCGGTCCGCCGGGGAGCACCTGCTGGGTTTCGCGGAGCACCTGGGACAAGGAATCATAACTGCGCGTGACGAGGGAATCATTGTTCTGCGCCCGGACGACGCGCGACCGTCCGTCAAACCGGTAGATTTCGCTGGTCACGCCCAGCACGGCACTGCCACGGACAATGGTGTTGGTGGTGAGCCGGTCCAGCAGGTCATATTTCGAGGTGACGACGTTGGCCTTTGGATCGGTCAGGGTAAGTTGATTGTCGTGAACGTCGAAGGTGGTATCGAAGACCGTGCCGTCCTCGTGCAAGGTCCGCGTGATGCGATTCTGGGCGTCGTAAGTGTAGGTGGTGGCGTTGCCGTGGTTGTCTATCTGTTGAGTCAGGCGTCCGGAATCATCGTAGGTACGCCGGATGACGATGGTGTTGGTCACCGCGCCGCTGCCATCGCCGGTCGAGGTCAGGAAGCGCGTCGTGCGGTTGAGGCGGCTGACGCGGTCGAAGGTGTTGCTGACGACATTGCCGCGGGCATCGGTGGCGAGGATGAGGTTGCCGCGCGAATCGTAGGCGGCGCGGTTGGTGTTGGCGGCGTTGTCCACCGTTTGAATAACCCGGTTCAGCCCATCGAACGTGTAGCGCGTGACAAAAGTCTGGTTCGAACTGCCGAGGTCGGATTTGTCCACCTGGATGATGTTGGTGACATTGTTGTTGGGGTCATGCACGTAGGTGACGGTGTTGCTCTTGGGATCGGTGACGGTCAACTGGCGGTTGGCGGTGTCGTAGGTGATGGCGTTGGTATGGTTGTTGTCGTCCACGGAGCGCAGTACCTGACCGTTGTCACTGTAAAAGGTCAGGAGCGTGACCTGACCGTCGGTGAGGCTGGCCTGTGTTTCTGTGTCGAAGAAGGCGGTGTCGGAACGCGTTTGCCGATCCATCGGGTCGTGGGTGTAGGTGACTTCGCTCAGGCGCACGTTGCCGATGCTGCCGGCGACATCGTTGGTTTGCCCATCGGTGCGAGTGGAAACGAGGTTGCCGTTAGCGTCGTAATGATTCGTGCTGGTGTTGCCCATGGCATCGAACGTGGCGACGATGCGGTCAAAGCCGTCATGCGAAACGGTGTTGGTGCGCGGCTCGCTTTCCAGGCCCTCAATCGTACGGATGGCATTGCCATTGCCATCGTAGTCGGTCTGGCTGGTGGACTGTTGTGCGCCGCCGGGTCCGCGAATCTGCCGGAAGACGAGATCGCGCTCGTCATGGCGAAACTGGATGGCGTTGCGGGGCTGGTTGCCATTGGCCGCTTCACCGAAAAGCCGGTTGGTGAGGCTGCCATTGGGGCCGTAGCGGAATTGGTTGGTGATGTAGCCCGTCGCAGAGATTTCCTGCAAGGTTGTGACGGTGTGGTTCAGGATGTCCATGACAGCCAGGGTCGTGAAGTTGGAATTGGCAGTGACAAGCGCGCCAAAGACATCGCGGTTCTGGACCTCGGTGCGGACGACGTTGTTGTTGGCGTCAAAAATTGTGTCGGTCTCATAGCGAATGCCGCTGCCGGGGGCGGTTTCGGGCGAAATGCGGCGCACGATCTGGTTGAGCTGGTTCACGATGTTGGTCGAATCGTTGCCGCGCGGGTCAACGACTCTCGTCACGTTCCCCGCCGCGTCGTATTGATAGCTGGTAATGAGGCTGAAACCGACAGCGTCCACGATGTTCGAGGCGAGGTAGCCCCTTTGCGAGCCGGTGGCGTAATAAGCAAACGTGTCACGCCGCCGCCAACCGCTGCCGTTGTCCGGGTGGACGTGCGCCGCCATCTGACCGAAGGCGTGGTACTCCCAATCGTCCCAACTCGCAGTGATGCGGTGGATGGTGTTGGTGAGATTGCCAACGGCATCGTAGCGGTTGACGGTGGAATAACCACGCGCATCCGTGTTCGTGGTGACGAAGTTGAAGTTCGGCTCGTAGGTCATGCGGTTGGTGAGGGCGGGTTGATCGCCGCCGCGCGGGCCGGGCAGTCGGATGGCTTGAAGGAGATTGCCCTGCGCAAGGCGGTTGGAGTTGCTGGAGTCGAACACGGAAATGAAAGCACCATCAACGCCGTTGGTCCCGAGGTACGGCAAACCGTCGGGGTTGTAAACCATTGTGTTCGTGTAACCCACCGGTTCGCCCACGCGCAGGCCGCGCGTGAAGGTGATTTTGCTCACGGGATTGCCGAGTTGATTGAAACGATACTGCGTCACGTTGCCAGCGCGGTTCGTGACGGTGTTCTGAAAGACGGCTGTGGCGAAATCGTTCGATGAAGCAATACCGAGATTCTGATACTGGTAAACGATGGTGCCGCCCGCCGGGAGGCCGCTGGCGTTCGTGCCACCGAGCGTGAGTGATTGCAGCCGGTCAAGATTGTTGGTGTCAGCCGGGTTCGTGATGTATTGGGCAATCAAGAACGGTGGTCCGGCAGCGGCGACTTCGTTCGGCGCGGTCACGGTGAGGAGATTGTGATTCAGCGCGGCGTTCGTGTACCCCGAGCTATAAGTGTAGGTGGTGGTTTTGCCGCCCGGGAAATCGTTCCCCGTGAGTGTGCCGGTCACGGCGGGCGAGGTGGCCGAGACGAGATCACCGTTGGCATCGTACCCGAAAGACAGTGTGCGTCCGATGAAATCGGTGACATTGGTGAGACGACCGTCGGCATTGTAGCTGTAAACAATCGAGCGGCTGAGAGTATCAGTGACGTTGGTAAGCTGGCCTTGGGAATTGTAGGAGAAAACCATCTGGTTGCCGACGCGGTCGGTGATGTTGGTCATTTTGCAGATGCCGAGGGAGTTGGTCGGGGCATAGAACCACTTCATGCCATGCGGGTCGCTTTCGGTGAACGAGCCGTTCGGATTCTTGACCAGCCGCGTGAACTGGCCGGAGGGGGCCTGGTAGTTCGTCCCGGAAACAAGGTAACGGTCGCTGCGACCCAAACCATCCATGCGCTTGACGTCGCCGCTGCTCTCGACGGCCAGGCGGCGGTTGTAATTGAAGTCCCAGCCCTGGCCCATCGGCCCGTCATAATTCATGCCGCTGCGGTAAGACCGCTCGAAGCGCCAATCCAGGCCGCGGCCCGGAATGACGAGGTCCACGGCACGTTGCACCGATTCGCCGGTGTGGAGGAAGGCATGGCCCGCGCCGCTGTCCTGCGAATTGATCGCCCCGCCCGCGGCTTGCGGGTTGTCGGGGGAAGCGCAGCCGCAACTGGACCCGGCCAAGCCGATGGAGACGGAGTAGGTGGGGGCGACATAGCGGTAAGCAAAATCAATCACTGGCGGCGACGAGGTGCCGCGCAAGCGGAAGAAGGTGGCCGGATTCGTGGGCACAATCAACCTTGGGCTGACCGCCCCGGTGATTTCATTCCACGCGCCCCCCGTCAACACCAAGGCACTCTCCAGTGCCACCCCGTTATTCGTCCAGGTCAGGACTACATTCGAGTTGGTGCGGGCAATGTCGAGACGCAGGACATCCGCTTGGCTGTGCAACCCGTGACCAAGTGCGGCGAGAAGGAGGAGTAAACCCAGCAGGTAGAATAAGCGTGTTTTCATGGGGAGTTTTTGGTTACTGATTGATTAAAACAAACAGCGTCACCGGGAGAGGCAAAGGCAGGTAAGTTGCACTATGCAACTCTTGGCTGCGAACCTAGCGTTTCGATTCCGGGGAACTTCGCAAGTAAACTCCATGCCCTGAATAAAGCAACTGCGAACTTGGGAGAAACTGTTCAATTTCCGCAAATCGGACCTTCTCCTGAAACACAATGTTGGCCGAATCTGAAGCCGTTCCGTCTGATCTGCGGCGATCAAGGAGTTGATTGTTTACGATCCATTCTGCGGCATCCAACCCGCGCCCGGTTTTTAACGCAAAGGCGCAAAGGTGCAAAGACGCTGAGAAAAGTCTGGACTACATGTTCATCGCCTGTCCCTTTGCGCCTTTGCCACTTGGCGTCTTTGCGTTAATCGGCGTTTTACCCACATTGTGCAGCTTCAATCCTCCGGCAGCAGCACGGGGATGACTTTATTGCCATGGCGGCGATAGATGCGGAAGTCCGTGTCGAGCGCGAAGATTTGACTGTCGCGATGCAGTTCACTCAAGCGGACGAGCGTGGCATCGGCGAGGGACATGGGGACGTTGCGGTAGGTGCGGATGAGTTCGCGCAGTCTTTGGCGTTCCTGATTGAATTCCAAACCGACTGTGAACATGCCTGTTTCCGCGAGTGCAAAGAGTTCATCAGCGTCAAAACCGTCGCGACTCAACAGGAAGGCGGCCTCGGTCAATACGGCTTCGCTGGTTAGGAAGGGGAGGGGAAGAGTTTCGATCTGGCGGCAGACCCAGTCGTGTTCCTGCGTTTCCGGGTCAATCAGCGCAACGAACACACCGGTATCGGCGATGACCGTCATTTGCCGAAGCCGTTCATGTATTTCGGGTTGGTGGCGAGATCACGAAGGCCGCGCCCGCGTTTTGCCCACGCTTTTTTCAGGATGGGCAATGCCCGGGTGTAGGCCGATTCGCCCGGCGGCAGTTTCTGCGTTTTTGTGCCCGACAGTTTTGCAGGGAGTTGTTTCTCCAAACATTCACGCACCAGCGATGACTTGGTGGTGCGGCGAGCCTTGGATTCCTTCTCCAGAAGTTCCAACAAGCGATCCGGCAGTTTGAGTGAAATTGTGCTCACGGGGCTGACAGTAATGCGTCGTATTCTGGCGTGCAATATCTGAATCATGCCCTCGCGTTGCGGTGACAACTCGACATTCAAGGGGTTGATTGATTAACGACTCCTCACATGGTCACCCCCAGCGTTTTCAAGTCCGGCTGCCGTCGTAAATCGTATTTAGATGTTTCGCCCTGTCTGACAATGTGGTTGCATGGGTCAGGCAATGAAAACGTTCGCCCAACTTGGTTTCCCAGGACGACTTGTCGCCGTCGAAGGTCTCGACGGCTCCGGCAAGTCCACGCAAATCTATCTGCTCAAACGCTGGCTCGAAGCCGAGGGCGTCAAAGTCTATTTCAGCGAATGGAACTCCTCTGAGCTGGTGAAATCCGCCACCAGCAAAGGCAAAAAACGTGAACTGCTTTCGCCGACAACCTTCAGCCTCATCCACGCCACGGATTTTGCGGATCGCTACGAGCGACATCTCCTGCCGCTGTTGCGCGCGGGTTATGTGGTGTTGTGTGATCGCTATGCGTTCACGGCTTACGCCCGCGATGTCGTGCGTGGTTGTCCTCCCAAATGGGTGCGCGGCATCTACAATTTCGCGGCGCAACCTGATCTCACATTTTTCTTCAAAGCCGATCTCGAAGTGTCGCTCAACCGCATTCTGGATGGTCGCCCCAAGCTCAAGTTCTTTGAAGCTGGTATGGATTTGCGGCTCTCGCCCGATCCGTATGAGAGCTTCCGCATTTTTCAGGGCCGCATCCTGGATCAATACCTCGCCATGAGCGCGGAGTTCAACTTCACCATCATTGACGCCAACAAACGCATCGAAGCCCAGCAGTCCATCGTGAGAAAACTCGTCGGCGAACGGATTGATCTGGATGAGTTCCGGCGAACCAGTCCGCTGCCGTTGCCTCCACCAGTGCGACATAAGGAAAAAGCCAGCGTGGAAGTGGAGGAAGATTCCGCCGCATGAAGAAAAAGAATCGCAGCAACGTCGTCGTCCCGCGCAACAGCCCGAGAAGTTTCTACGGCGACGGCATCCCTGGCGTGAACCCTGATGAGCTCGTCGGCAAACTCATTGTCGTGGAAGGCGCGGACGGATCCGGACGCTCCACACAGATCGCATCGCTCGTCGAGTGGTTGGAAACGAGCGGTCACGCCACGGTGCAGGTCGGATTAAAACGCTCCACGCTCGTCAGTGAAGAACTCGAACGCGCGCAGAACGGAAATATTTTGAGCCGGACCACGCTCAGTTTGTTTTACGCCACAGATTTCGCCGATCAACTGGAGAACATCATCCTGCCGTCGCTCAAGGCTGGCTTCATCGTGATCGCGGATCGTTACATCTACACGTTGATGGCGCGGGACATCGTGCGCGGCATGGATGTGGCGTGGCTGAAAAACCTCTACGGCATCGCGCTCAAGCCGGATGCCGTCTTCTATCTCGCCATCGAACCCAACGAACTTGTGCAGCGCAATCTCGCCAAGACCGCGACGCTCGATTACTGGGAGAGCGGGATGGACCTCGGGCTGTCGCGCGATCTTTTTGACAGCTTCGTTGAGTATCAGACCCTCATGGAAACAGCCTTCCGCAAGCTGCAACGAACCTATGGCTTCAGCATCGTCAACGGCACTCGCGCGGTGGACGAGGTCAATGCGGAATTGAAAAAGAAGATCAGCGCAGTGCTGGCCGGTTGAATTCAAGCTCCGTGGCGGGTGTGATAAAAACCGACGCTCGTAGGAAATTAGTCCTTAAAAAACATAAAGGGAGACCAGCGTTTTGCCGCCGTTCCCCAACCCCAACAGGGTTGTATCTTATAGCCCAGCGGTTGCGAGGAACGAGCTACCATGGGTGGATTACGAAAAACAACATCAACCCTGAAGGGGAGAGGGACGCTTCTCGACACCCGTATGCGTCAGCCCTGGCGTGGTGCATCTCCGCGCTCGACAATTGGTGCGGGGCTTTTCACATTGCGCCCATGCGCAGAACGATTTCAATCTTTGGCCTGGTCCTGTTTGTCTCGCTGACTCTTTCGGCACAGACCAATCCGTCCGCCGCGTCTCTCGCCGAGCTTCAATCGCGCCTCACCGCTGTGATGAGCGAGCCGCGCTTTGCCGCTGCGACGTGGGGCGTGAAAATCGTTTCTCTCGAATCCAGGAAAACTGTTTTCGAGCATGATGCCGGAAAACTTTTCAGCCCGGCATCCAACTGTAAACTCTACACGATGGCACTCGCGCTGGATCAACTCGGCGGTGATTACCGCATCAAAACGTCGATCTACTCCACCGCCAAGCCCGACAAGCGCGGCACGCTCAAGGGCGATTTGATCGTGTACGGGCGCGGTGATCCCACGATCAATGCACGGCTCAACGGCGGTGACATCTATCGCGCGTTGCAACCGCTCGTGGCCGCACTCACCAACGCCGGGGTTCGTCGCATCGCGGGCGATCTCGTCGGCGACGAAAGTTTTATCACTGGCTCGCCTTACGGATCCGGCTGGGCGTGGGATGATGTGAATTATTATTACGGCGCAGAAATCTCCGCGCTCACGATCAACGACAACACGCTGCGCGTTTCGGTCCAACCCGGCGGCAAGGTGGGCAAATCATGTCAGCTTTCCATCGCGCCGATCACGAGCTACATCGTCTTGAGCAATCGCACGCAAACCATCGCAGCGGGCGGCAAGCGCGATCTTAACTTCTTCCGTCCGGGCGAGCAGAATGTGATTTATGTGACCGGCAAAATGCCACTGGGCGAAACCAATTTCTCTGACGAAGTGACGATGCACGATCCGGCGAAGTTGTTCGTGATGTTTTTCAAAGAGGCGTTGCAACGCAATGGAATCAAGGTGGGCGGGAAGGTTCGGGCGGTGAATTGGTTAAGTCCGCAAGCGCGGTCGGGTGATGTGTCGAATTGGGTAGAGCTTGGCGCGGTGGAGTCGTTGCCGATGCGCGAGATCAATCGCGAAGTGCAGAAGCCGTCGCAGAATCTTTACACTGATTTGATGTTGGCGCATGTCGGCTCGCTGGCGGGGCAACGCAGTTCAACTCGCACCATCACCAGCGATTCAACCAACCAGACCGAGACGGTCATCGGGCGCATTTCTTCTGAAGACCTCGGCGTGCGCGAGTTGGAAGCGTTTCTGAAAAAGATCGGAGTGAAGCGCGGCGATGTGGAGTTCGAGGAAGGCTCCGGGCTTTCGCGCAACAACCTCGTCACGCCGAACGCCACGATCACGCTGCTGGAATACATGAGCCGCCACGCCGAGGCGGAAAGTTATCGGCAAGCGTTGCCCATCGCTGGCGTGGATGGTTCGTTGCGGAATCGTATGAAGAAAACTCGCGCCGAAAAAAACGTCCACGCCAAGACTGGCACGCTGCGTTGGGCAAACGCGCTGTCCGGCTACGTCACGACGGCGGCTGGCGAGCGACTGGCATTTTGTCTGATGTTGAATCGCTACCAAGCACCGGATGCCGAACACGCTGCGCGAAACGAGTTGGACAAGATCGCGGTGATGCTGGCGGAGTTCAACGTGCGGACGGATCAGCAGCCGTAGTCGCAGTCGAAGGGCGAAAACTTTCCGCTTTGCTCACCGCTTCGCGCGCCTATCCTTTTCTCGTGCTCGAAAATCTGATCCAACAACTCGGCGCGTTGCAGTCGCTCTCGACCGCGCAGATCGCCGCTGCGGTCAATGCTCTCACGACCGAATCCGTGTCCGTCGAGAGCAAGGCCGCGTTCCTGACGGCACTCGCGAAGAAGGGCGAGGCAGCGGACGAGATTGCGGCATTTGCAAACGAACTTCTTACACGCTCCATCCAGCCACCGCTTGATGCCCAAACTCGTTCGAGCGAAATCCTCGATGTCTGCGGCACAGGCGGAGATCACCTCGGCACGTTCAATATTTCCACCACGGTCGCCATCGTTTGCGCGGCGGCTGGCGTCGTTGTCGCCAAGCATGGCAATCGCGCCATCACCTCCAAGTCTGGCAGCGCGGATGTGCTCGAAGCACTCGGCATCAAGATTGATCTCTCGCCAGCAGACGCGGCGGCGGCTTTGAGGGAACACGGCTTCGCGTTTTTCTTCGCGCCCAATTATCATCCTGCGTTCAAGCATATCGGCCCGGCGCGCAAGCTCTGCGCAGAACGCGGGCAACGCACCATCTTTAATTTCCTCGGCCCGCTGCTGAATCCAGCGCGTCCTACGGCGCAACTGCTCGGCGTAGCGAAATCTGAATTGTGCGAACCGCTCGCGCAGGTTCTCCAATCACTCGGCGTGCGGCGCGGGATGGTGGTTTCAGGAAAAGTCGGGCAGTCACAACTTGACGAACTTTCCACGTTGGGCGCGAATACCGTTGCGGAGTTTTATCAGGAGCGCGGGTTCTCCGCGTCAACGCTCGATCCAAATCAGTTTCCGTTGCAGCCCGGCACGCTCAACGATCTGCTCGGTGGCGACCGCGAAGTGAATGCTGAAATCATCCGCACGATTTTGCGCGGGGAAGATCGCGGGCCGAAGCTGGATGCAGTATTACTGAATGCGGGTGCGGCGTTATTTGTGGCCGGACGCGTCCGCAGCATCAGCGAAGGTTGGGAGATGGCGGCGGAGACAATTCAAAGCGGCACGGCGTGGAAAAAACTTCAGGCGTTGCAGTCGGCGTAGTTTGTCGCCCGCGCATTTTGAAAAAGAAAAAGCCCTGACTCGCGTCAGGGCTTTTGATTGTTGCGCCGGAGATTATTTCATCCGGTCGAAATTCTTTTGGAGAATCTGCCAGTCCTTCAGTCCCTTGAATTTTTCCTGCATGGACTTGTTGATCTCGGTTTCCTTGGTGTTCTTCGTCGGCTTGTTGGCCTTGTAGAAGATACCGAAGTTTCCGGGGAACGGTTCGTCCGCGAGTTTGTAAGCCGCCATCTCGTTCGTCACGTCGTGATCGGCGGGGACAAGATTGAACTGGCCGCCTTTGCGCGGGTTGCTGGAATCGAACGCGCCTTCGTAGAACTCCACGCACTCGCTCAAGCATTCGATGAAGCTGAAACCGTCGTGATCCATCGCGGCTTCCATCATCTGAAGGACGTGATTCGGATTCGTGTGCGTGGTGCGCGCGACGAAAGTTGCGCCAGCTGCGATGGCCTGCTTCATCGGGTTGATCGGATAATCCACCGCGCCCCATTGATCCGTCTTGCTCTTGAAGCCGAGCGGCGATGTGGGCGAAGTCTGTTTCTTTGTCAGGCCATAAACCCAGTTGTCCATGACGCAGTAAGTCATCTTGATGTTCTTGCGCGCGGTGTGATTGAAATGGTTGCCGCCGATGGAGAACGCGTCGCCGTCGCCGCCGAAGACGAATACATGCAGGTCTGGGCGGGAGAGTGAAATGCCGCTCGCGAAGGGCAACGCGCGGCCGTGAATATAGTGCGCGCCGTTTGCTTGAACGAAATACGGGAAGCGACTGGAGCAACCGATGCCCGCCACGGTGGTGATCTTCTCGTGGAACATCTTGCGCTTTTCAATCAGCTTGAAATAAAGCGCGAGGACAGAGAAATCACCGCAACCGGGACACCACGTCGGGTGATCGGCGGCGACTTCTTTCTTCGTCAGGCCTTTGCGCTCTTCAGCGGTCGGGACGTGGATCGGCAGGATTTTTGGAGACTGCGGAGCGTCTGTGAGAATTTGGCTCATATAAAAATTTATTCGGCGTGATCAGTGTTTGCGCAAACCTTCGGCGACGTTGGTTTTGACGCGTTCGAGAATCTCTTTGACCTTGAACGTGAGGCCGTCGGTCTTGGTGAGGCCGCGAATCTTCGGATCACAGTAGCGCGAACGAAGCAATCCGCCAAGCTGACCGAAGCCGTAAAGTCCTTCGTCATTCATCTCAACCACGAGAACGTGGTTGAAGCCTGAAAAGATATTCTCGAGGCCGGGCGGTAGCGGATTGATATACTTGATGTGAACCGCAGAGACGCTGTCTCCGGCAGCACGGGCGCGATCCACAGCTTCCTTGATCGGGCCTTGGGTTGAACCCCAGCCCACGAGCAGCACATTACCTTCGGGCGGACCATAAACTTTCGGCGTGGGCAAGGCATTCCCGAGTGCCTGCAATTTCTTGCGACGCTTCGCCATCATCTGCATGTGCAACTTCGGCGAGCCGGTCGGGTGACCGAGTTCGTCGTGTTCCAGACCAGTGACGATGGGATATTTGCCACTTTGGATCCAAGTGCCGGGCGGAAGATGTTGCGTGATGCCGTCGGGCTTGGACAGATCATACGGCTTGTGATCGGCCACAGGCTCGAAGGTCGGCGAGATGTCTTGGCAAACTTTTTCCAAGTTCGGTTCGGTGAACGCTTCGATACGGGTCGCGATGCCTTGGTCAGTGAGGAGAATGACCGGCACGCTGTATTTCTTGGCGATGTTGACGGCTTCAATCGCCGAGTAGAAACAGTCTTCCACGTCTGCCGGCGCGATGACCACGCGGGGAGAATCTCCGTGGCTGCCGAAGCACGCGATGTTCAGGTCAGATTGCTCAATGCTCGTCGGCATTCCTGTGGAAGGCCCGCCGCGTTGCACGTCCACGACCACCAGCGGCATTTCTGCCATGATCGCCCAACCGAGTGCCTCGGTCTTGAGCGAGATGCCCGGCCCGCTTGAACCTGTGACCGCCACGCGTCCCGCGTAACTCGCACCGATGGCCATCGAGATGGCTGCGATTTCGTCTTCCGTCTGGATGAATGAGCCGCCGTATTTCGGCAGTTCGCGGCGGAGCAATTCCATGATGTCCGACCACGGCGTAATGGGATAACCCGCGCCGAAGCGCACGCCTGCCGCGATCAATCCGAAGCCGAGTGCTTCGTTGCCGTTCATCACGACTTGATGACCGTCCTTGCCCTTGCTGTCCACGAACTTGAAAGTCTCCAGAACGTTGCCGAGCGGGTGAGCGTAACCAGCGTGGAATGCGGCGAGCGCGTTCTTCACGATGCTCTGGTCTTTGCCAGTGAAACGCTCAGTGATCAACTTCTCGAGCTTCGGCAGATTGAGATCGAACATTTTCGCGATGAGGCCGAGCGAATAAATGTTTTTACCTTTGTCCTTAGCCGTGCCGCCGATGGCTTCAACTGTCAGGCCGGAAATCGGAATTCCGAGGTGGTGATAATCTTTCTCCCACTCAGGCTTCGCTTCGACGTGGTCCGCGTCGTAAAGCACGATGCCACCTTTCTTGAGCGACTTGATGTGATCTTCGTAAGAGTGCTGGTAGAAGCAGAGCAACACATCCGCGTCGTCGCCGGAACTCAGCACTTCGCCTGAGCCAATGCGAACCTGGAAGATGGATGGGCCGCCAGAGATCGTGGAGGGGATCGTCATGAAGGTCATGACTTCCTGCTCGCTTCGCCCCGCGAGGCGCGCGAGGAAACCGCCGATGGCTTGGATACCGTCTTGGGAATTACCAGCGATGCGGATGATGGCCTCGGAAATCTTTGAAACCTTAGGCACTCCGCCCGCATTTTGGGCTGCTACTGATGAATCACTCATGAAAACTTTCTATTCAAATGCGCTGGGCAAATTTCGAGGGGACGACTCGACCGCTTCGCGCGACAAACTGTGCAATATCAGGCTACCAAGAGCGTTTGCAGTGTCAATTTCTTCTAGGTCTTCTATCGGCTCGCGCGCGTGTTGGATTAACGGATTACACGGGAAATTGCTGCTCTGTTCGGTGCAATCAAGCGAGAGATTTAAGCCCCCATGATTCAGCCTGCCACCGGAATTACCCGCCGTTATTTCGCATGAAAGATCCGAAACCTGCCTGAAAAGTTCCACTTCGGCGGACCAATTGAAGTTCAACCCTTCACTCCCTCGCCAATTCTGACGATAACCAGTGTGATGAGCACGGTAACGCTGCCAGAAATTCCGGTTTTAACCACGACGCCACCTCGCGTCGAGTTGTCGCCCGTGAGCCGCGCGCTCATTGACGAACGCGTCAAAGGCTGCGCGCGTCTGCCATCACTTCGCAGTATTGACAGTGCATTGCGCGAGCTGCTCAACAGCGACCGCCGTTACACGCACCAGATTTCCGAAATCATCCGGCGCGATCCCAGCCTCACCGCACGATTGCTTCGCCTCGTCAACTCCGTCTATTTCGGACTCAGCACACCCGTCAACAACATCGAGGAAGCCGTCTTCTATCTCGGCATCCGCCAGATCCGCCAGCTCGCGATGGTCACGCCCGTGATTGAGGATTTTCAGAAGATGGCGGGCAACACACCGTTTCCGTGGCGCGAATTTTGGCAACACTGCATCGGCGTCGCCATCATGACCCGCGAAGTCATCAGTTGCGTGCAACCGCCTCCAGACGATTCCGATTACGTGGCCGGACTCGTGCATGACATGGGCAAGATCGTCATGGCCGCCACGTTCCCTGATCACTTCGTCGAAATCCAACGCCGCATCGCACTAGAGCCGCGTCCGTTGCTCGAATTGGAAATGGAAATCCTCGGCATCCAACACACCGAACTCGGCGCGCTCTATCTCCAGAATCACAACCTGCCCGACATCATGATCGAGACAGCGCGTTACCATCACGAACCCGAACGCGCCGGACATCACAGTCAGATCATTGCGTCGGTGCAGATTGCCAACCTGCTCGTCCGCCACGCGCAAATTGGCAACAGTGGGGAAACTTCCATCGTCACATCCGAGATTTGGACTGGCGCAAGCGGCTGGGACATTCTGTTCCCGCAAAAAGGCGAAGCCGAACGCGCCATCGCCCACGCCGCACTTCGCCGCAGCCTCGAACGATTGCCGTCCATTCTTCAGGGATTGGTTTGAGTTGGAGGGTGAATGCCGGACTAAGGATCATGTGTCACTTCCTGCCAAAGCCTACTGCTTCCCCTTCACCAGCGACTCCACCACGCCGGGATCAGCGAGCGTGGACACGTCGCCGATCTGGTCGGTTTGATTCTCGGCGATCTTGCGCAGAATGCGGCGCATGATTTTTCCAGAGCGAGTCTTCGGCAGGCCGGGCGCGAATTGAATTTTGTCCGGCGCGGCAATCGGCCCGATCTCTTTGCGGACATGCGCCACGAGTTCCTTTTTCAATTCATCGCTCGGCTCGACGCCGTCTTTCAGCGTAATGAAAGCGTAAAGTCCCTGCCCTTTGATCTCGTGCGGCATCGGTGCGACGGCAGCCTCGGCAACTTTCGGATGGCTCACAAGCGCGCTTTCAACTTCCGCCGTGCCGATGCGGTGACCCGATACATTCACCACGTCGTCCACACGACCCATCAGCCAGTAATCGCCGTCCGCATCCACTCGGCAACCATCGCCGGTGAAATACAGGTTCTTGAACATCGTGAAATACGTGTCAATGAAACGGTCGTGCTCGCCCCACGTCGTGCGCATCATGCCGGGCCAGGGTTTCTTGATGCAAAGTTTACCGCCTTCGTTCGGGCCGCACTCGCTTCCGTCATCGCGAAGGACAACCGGTTCGACGCCGAAGAACGGTCGGCTCGCGCTGCCGGGCTTCAACGTGTGCGCGCCCGGAAACGGTTGGAGCAAATGCCCGCCCGTCTCCGTCTGCCACCACGTATCCACGATGGGGCAACGCTCCTTGCCGATGACGCGGTGATACCACAGCCACGCTTCGGGATTGATCGGTTCACCGACCGAGCCGAGCACACGCAACGAACTCAAATCATATTTGCCCGGCCATTCTTCACCGAGCCGGATGAGCGAGCGGATGGCCGTGGGCGCGGTGTAAAACGCGGTGACCTTGAACTTCTCCACGATTTTCCAGAACCGTCCCGCGTCGGGAAATGTGGGAATGCCCTCGAACATCACCGACGTGCCGCCGATGGCGAGCGGCCCATAAACCAAGTAGCTGTGACCCGTGACCCAGCCGATGTCCGCCGTGCAGAAATAAACGTCGTCGTCGTGAATATCGAAAATGTATTTCGTCGTGAGTGCGGCGTGGAGCAAGTAGCCAGCAGTCGAATGTACCACGCCCTTGGGCTTCCCGGTCGAGCCGCTCGTGTAGAGCATGAAGAGATTGTCTTCCGCGTTCATCACTTCCGGCGCGCAGTCCGACGATGCCTTCGCCATGAGTTCGTGATACCAGAGATCGCGCCCGGCAGTCATGTTGCACGGCGTATCGTTGCGCTTGAACACGACGACTTTTTCAATCGTCGGCGTCGTCTTGAGCGCGGCGTCCGCGATGTCTTTCAGCAGAATTGGTTTTCCACCGCGCACGCCAGCATTCGCAGTGACGAGCAATTTGCAGGTAGAATCGTTGATACGCCCGCCGAGCGAATCCGCGCTGAACCCGCCGAACACGATGGAATGGATCGCCCCGACGCGCGTGCAAGCCAGCATCACGACCGCCGCCTCGACGACCATTGGCATGTAGATCGAAACCCGGTCGCCCTTCTTGATGCCGAGCGATTTCAACACGTTAGCAAACTTACAAACCTCCGCGTGCAACTCCGCGTAGGTGACGCGCCGCACTTCATCCTCGCCTTCGCCCTGCCAGATGATCGCGGTCTTGTTGCGCGTGGGAGTTTTGAGATGACGATCCAGACAGTTGACGCTCAAGTTGAGTTGGCCGTCAGCGAACCAAGTATGTTCGATCTTCCGCGCGGCGGTGTCCCAAGTGTATTTGCACGCCTCGGTTGGTTTCATGAACCACTCCAGTTCATTCGCCTGCTCCAGCCAGAATTTTTCCGGCTCGTTGACCGAGCGCGAATACATCGTCGCATAAGTCGCGGCATTGATGTGGGCGCGCTTTACGGCGTCAGCCGATGGCGGGAACGTGCGACCTACTTGTTGGAGAGATTCAGTCGAGATGGTTTTTGCCGGTTGCGTCATAATGATTTGGCGATGCGTGATTCTTCGTCACTCATTTCCGCAAAATCAGCGCGCGGTGTCAATCGCGTGGGAACGGGCGCAGCAATTCTCATTTTGGCGGAGGGCGGGTGGGTGGGGGCGAGCCCCCGGCCGGACAGGCGCCAAATAAGCTGGGGTGGGATATACACATGGTGGGCGGGGGGGTTTGGACAGCCGCGGGCCGCGCCCAAGTGTAAATGGGGG
>JANNAO010000150.1:0-3597 GCA_031384405.1 Verrucomicrobiota bacterium
AACACCAGCGCGACGACGCGGATCGGGAAAGGCTCGTTAACCACTACGTTTGTTGTCTGAGCAGAACTCGCTTCGTTTGTCGCCGCTGGTTTCGATTTGGGCAAGGCTACGACATTCAACACTCCGTTGGAGCTGACCACGAAACTGTTTCGCGCTTCGGTGAACTTCACTTCCTGGATCGAGAGCGCGTTCGTCTGGAACGAGAAATCAATCCCGCGCACCGCCAGATTTTTCCAGGACGATAGCTCATGATACGAGATCGTGTCCGAGGACGCGAAGTTGGTGACGCCGACGTTTCCTGCGAAGTGGATTTGCGGCAACGCAGACGGATTGAACTTCGCTTCGCCCTCCACGCTCACGCCGCCGGAGTGGACGACGAGATTCAGATTCTGTCCGATGTACGGCTGCAACGGAGCGATGGCCAGTTCGCTGACACCAATCGTGGCAGTGATGTCTGGCGGCATCAACGTGCCGCGTGATCTCACGTTGACCGTGCCGCCACCGCGCCAGTTGAATGCAAGTGCGACATCTATCGGCGTGTTCGTCTCTGTGGAAAATCCTTTCACGTTCAGACGCAGCGCCTCTACGCCAAGTTCTGCGAGGTTCGGTGTCGAATGATCTTCCACCCTTACGGCAAATCCTGCGACGTCGAGTTCGCCGAGATCAAATCGCCAAGGGGCGGAATCTTTGGTTGTGGTGTTGGTGACGATGGTTGCGTCCGCGTGATTGGTTTGCGGAATCAAATACTTCAAAGCCGTGAGCGAACCGTCGGCTTCGCGCCCGATGAGTGCCGAACCGCCATTGAGCGTCACCAATCCCACGCGCGCCACGCGTCCGGTCAGAGTTGCGCTGGCGTTCGTGACGATGAATTGATTCATGCCGAACAGCGTGACATCCGAGCCGGGCGGCTTCACAAGCAGATTGCTCACGCGCAACGTGGTGTTCGTGACATCCAGTTCGAGCGGTGCGCTTGCGGCATTCACGCGATAGTCTGCGCCGACATCAATTTTCCCCGACGCAATTTGCGCCGTGATGAACTGCGCGAGATAGGCAGAGTATTTGCCGGGCGAAATCCCAGTGAGCTTGAATTGTCCGGTGGATTGCGGCGGATTGACGGAGATGCGCCCTGACCACGCGAAGGATTCTCCATCAGGCGTGGTGGCGACGAATGTGTAAGGGCCGTGTTTGTCGCGGCGCGTGGTGAAATCAGTGACAGCGAGATTGATCGGGCCGTAGTCAGCATTGAAACGCGGCGCGGTGGTTTCATCCGCGAACGTGACGACGGCGTTGGTGATGAGAAGCGATTGAACAAGAACAGCGGGCGGCGCTGATGGCGGGTTCGTGGCGGGTGCAGAGTTTGTCCCGACGAGATTGGAGAAATTAAATCCACCTTCCGCAAGCCGGACGAGATTCGCCGTGGGATGAACGAGCCGGATGTCGCCAAAAGTCCACGCACCTCGGAACACGGACGAGAGTTGGAAGTTCACGTAGAGTTCGTCGAACGCGGCGAAGGGTGTGCCGTTGGATTCCGTGAGCGACAATCCGCGCACCGTCAGCGAGAGCGCGTAAGGATTCATCTGAACCTGCTTCACGTCTACGATACGATGCGTGAGCGCAGGAAGTTGTTTGCGCAACTGCCACTTGATGATGGCGGGCAACACAAGAAAGCCGACCACGGTGTAGATGAACAAACCGATGAGGCATCGCTTCTGCCATTTTGAGCGGGGTGGAGCAGATTTTGTCGCAGGTTGGATGAACGATGCGGCTTCTGCGGCGGGTTTGGCTGGTTTGGACTTCTTATGTTTCATTGTGCCCAACTAGATGGCAGAACCAAGCTAGGGAAATCACGGTGAACAGCAAGCTTCGGGGATGTAGCGGGCACGAATTTGACGGAGTGCGGCTGGTCTTTGATACAGCCGCGCACCGCTATCACCTGCCGCCGCATTGCAGTCCTCTCTGCTTTCCGCTAAAACCAACGCATGACAATTCGAGCTGGCATCATCACGGTTTCCGATCGCGCATCACGCGGGCTTTACGACGACCTCGGCGGGCCTGCGTTGAAGAAGGCGGCGGGCGAATACGGTTGGAGCGTCGCGGCAGAGTCTCTTGTTCCCGATGAACGGCGCGACATCCAAAACGCCATCCGCGAGCACATCGCCAAAGGTTGCAACCTCATCCTCACCACAGGCGGCACGGGTGTGGCGTTGCGAGACGTGACGCCGGAAGCCGTGCGAGAGATCGCCGCGCGCGAGCTTCCCGGCTTTGGCGAGGTGATGCGAGCGGAGTCCATGAAGATCACGAAGAACGCGATCCTCTCACGCGCGCTGGCCGTGGTGGTGGAAAAGGCGTTGGTGATCTGTCTGCCGGGAAAACCGAGCGGCGCGGTGGAGTGTTTGAGCTTTGTGGTCGGCGCGATTCCGCATTGCGTTGAGGTCTTACAGGAAGTGCCGACGAATTGTTGAACGCCATTTCCCGTGAACCACGGCAACATTCAACATCGAATCAAACAGTGGGAAACCCTGCCTAGTTATTATGGATGGAGCGGGTGAAGAGAATCGAACTCTCGTATGCAGTTTGGAAAACTGCCGTTCTACCATTGAACTACACCCGCCTACGCCGCGCTTCGATGCGGCTGACCCGCTTCCGAAGCGCGCAAATCATACCCACCAGTCTTGCCTTGTCAATTCACCGTGTTAGCCTCTCGCCCCGATGAATTCGCTCCTCCTCATTGGCGGTCGTGTGATTGATCCCGCCATCCGTTTCGACGCTGTTGCTGATCTCTTGATCCTCAACGGCAAGATCGCCGCCATCGGTGCAGCCGCTTCAAAGCAAGCACCGCACGACATCGAAACGTTCGACGCCAAAGGACTTGTCGTTTGTCCTGGTTTGATTGACCTGCACGTCCACTTCCGTGAACCCGGCCAGACCGCCAAGGAAAACATCGCCTCCGGCACCGCCGCCGCCGCTCGTGGTGGATTTACTTCCGAGGTCTGTATGCCGAACACGTCGCCTTCGATTGATAACGCAGGCACCGTTGCCCTCATCCACGAACGCGCGAAACGTGACGGCATCGTCAACGTCTTCGTCACCGGCGCAATCACCAAAGGCATCGCGGGCGAAGAACTCGCGCCTATCGGTTCGCTGAAACGCGCGGGAGTTGTCGCCATCACAGACGACGGACATTGCATCCAGAACAACGAACTCATGCGTCGCGCCTGCGAGTACGCAAAGATGTTTGACCTCACTGTCATGGATCATTGCCAGGATTATTCGCTCGTCACGAGCGGCGTGATGCACGAGGGCGAATGGAGCACGCGACTCGGATTGCAAGGCTGGCCCGCAGCGGGCGAGGAGATGATCGTGGCGCGAAACATTTTGATGGCGGAACTCACCGGAGCGCGCGTGCATTGCCAGCACCTCAGCGCGGCGGGCAGCGTTGATCTGATTCGTGCCGCCAAGAAACGCGGCGTGCCGATCTCCGGTGAAGCGTGCCCGCATCATTACACACTCACCGATGCCGCCATCGCCGGCAGCGAAAAATTCTGGGCCGAGGATGGCAAACAACTTTTATCAACCCTCAACCCTCAACCTTCAACC
>JANNAO010000157.1:0-14512 GCA_031384405.1 Verrucomicrobiota bacterium
CGTGCGCGCCGTCGTCTGACTGGCCAAGCCCGGCGCGCACGGAGTGACGCGCCCTACCACCACGCCCGATTGCCATCACCCGACTTTAATCACCCCATTTTCGATGTGGCGGGATGCGCAACTGCGTAGGTTTCTGTTTCACTCCCAACTCGGCATCGGTAATCTGCGGGCGTGCAAAGGTCAACTTACCGAACCGGGAACATTCTTTGGTTTCGCATCTCCCATAATTGTTGACGCGATATGGCATCCGCTTGGGACTTTGAAGGATTGGTGGCTCGTTACTACGAGCCGTTGTACCAATTCGCCTTCAGCCTGACGCGCGCTGAGGCCGATGCGTGCGATCTGACTCAACAGACGTTTTACGTCTGGGCCACCAAGGGGCATCAACTTCGCGATCCCGATAAAGTGAAGACATGGCTGTTCACCACGTTGCACCGGTTGTTCCTTGTAACACGCCGCAGACACACGCGATTCCCGCATCATGAACTTGAATCCGCCGAGATCGAATTGCCCGTCATCCAGCCGCGCGAGATCAGCACGCTGGACACCGACAAGGTTCTCGCCACGCTCGCGCGGGTGGATGAAAACTTTCAAGCACCCGTCGCCTTGTTTTATTTGCAGGATCATTCCTACAACGAGATCGCAGAAATCCTCGAACTTCCGCTCGGCACGGTGAAGTCGAGAATCTCACGAGGGATTGGGCAATTGCAGGCAATGCTGGCGAAAGATTTGCCGCCAAAAAAGAAACGTTCCGAACTGTGACACCACAACAAGCCAAACAAATTCTGCTGGCCTTCCGGCCTTGGGCGAATGACGCCCTCAACCCGGAGATGGCCGAGGCTCTGGCGTTGTGTCGCGAGAATCCAGAGTTGGCGCAATGGCTGGAGGCTCACTGTGAAACTCAAGCCGCGCTCCGCAACAGTTTCAAAAAGATCACGCCACCCGCTGCGTTCAAAGAGCAGATCATCTCGGAACACAACGCGAGTTTGCGCCAGGCTTGGTGGCGTCGCCCGGCGGTTGTGGCAACGCTCGCGCTGATCGTCATTGTCATCGCCATCGGTTCGATTGTGATGCCGCAAACATCAAGTGGGCCGAAGCTCACGGCGTTTGAAACATTCCGCACGCGCATGGTGAACTCCGCTGTGAAGACTTACAGCATGGACGTGGAGACGAACGACGTGGCGCAGATACGCGCTTACCTCGCCGGGAAACAGGCGCACGCGGATTATGTTCCGCCGGCCAATCTCGACGAGAAGACCAGCGCCGTCGGTTGCGCGAAGTTGAGTTGGCAGGGAAAACCTGTGGCCATGATCTGCTACAAAACGGGTCTGCCGCTCGCGGACGGCAGCAAGAGTGACATGTTCCTGTTCGTGGCGGACAAGAAGAATGTGCCGGACTGCCCGCGCGACTCTTCACCTGAGTTCGCCAAAGTCGGCGTGATGACTACTGCGAGCTGGAGTCAGGGTGGAAAACTGTATCTGCTCGCCGCGCTCGATGAGTCCGAGTTGAAGCGCAGGCTGTGAGGGGAAGTTGAGCCACGAAAAGGCACAAGAAGCACAAAGGGAAAACCTGCGTGCAGAGGAGTCTATTTCAAACCTGTAGCGACAACGTAAGAAGTGGGACTCGGGAACGACTGGTCACCTCGTCGCCTACAAAATTTTGTAAAGCTTCGGAGTTTTGTGATTTCGGATTTGTGCCTCTTGTGCCTTTTCGTGGCAAGAATCCGTTTCAGTTCACGGCAACTTCGCCCACGCCAATCCATCTGCGCCCGGCCCGGCCTGGATCAACTTCGTGACGCGCCACTCTTTCAAATCAATCACCGCCACCTTCGCGCTCGCATCGCACGAGACGTAAGCCTCCGCTCCGTCAGGGCGCACGAGAACTTCCTGCGGCGCGGCGGGCACATCAAACGTGCGCGCCACCGTCATCGTCGCGAGATCAATCACACACACCTTGTTGTTCTTGATCAACGCCACGATAAGAAATTTTCCATCCGGCGTCGTGGCCGTGCCGTAACCGATGCCCGGCATCTCGATCCAACGCTCGACGCCGTTCGACTTCGCGTTGATGACTGCAAGCCGGGGTTTGGTTTGATCGGAGGTGAACACCCATTGATCGTCAACGGACACGGTGATGCGTTGCGACTTTGCGCCGAGCGGAATCATTGCGGCAATTCTTCTTTCCTCCAGATCGAGAACCGTCACCGTGCCTGACCCGACGTTGGAAACGTAACCGCGTTTGCCATCGCTGGAGATCGCCAACATGTGCGACTCAGATTGACCCGTGGGAATGGTTGCCACGATTTTCAACGAGCGCGGATCAATCACTGTGATCGTGTTCTCCAGTTCCGTTGTCACGTAAAGCAAGCCGTCCTTCGGCCCGATCACCGCGCAGTGGGGTCGCACGCCGCGCCCGAAATCCACCGTGTTCACAATCTTCCTTGAAGCGATATCAATCACGCGGATCACGCTGCCGTCCGTGCCGGGTTTGCCCACGCCGGAGTTTCCGAACACTGGCACGAACGCGAGTTTGCCATCCGGCGACGCCACGACTTCATGTCCCGTCACGCCTTCTTCGTCAATCGTCGCGATCTGTTTTCCGGCGACCGGATCAATGATGCCGAGTGTGTGATCGCCTTTGTTGCAGACGAGCAAAACGCCGCGCGCAGAATTTTGCGAGGAGTGAGTTGTGGCGGATTGGCAACCCGCGAGAACGCCAGCAACGAGCAATGACATGAGTGATGAAAAAGTTTTTCGAGTGATTCGCATGTGTGGGCGAACGATTTCCCGGATGCGGATGGAAGTCAATTCTGCTTTCGAGCGGCATGACTGAAAGTGCCGCTCACGAGGACGAAAGCTGCGCGGCAGTTCCAGTCACATCCTTCGCGCGCTACCAATTCCATCAGGTTACTTTCACCCGCCGTTGGTTGTCACAGCGGCGGGGAATTTGTGTGGGTTCAGCGGCAGCGGTGGCGGCGGACGTTTGATGGTGATCTGCGGGAACGCTGGCATCTTCGGCGCAACGCTGACGAGTTCGCGCCAGGATTGACGTTCGGCAGGCGACATCTCCGACCATCGCTGCGCGTTCTTCAAGAACTCCTGGCGTTCGGTGGGGTTCATGCTTGCGAACTTGGTGAATGACGCGACGCATTGCCGGCGTTGTAGCGGGGACAGTTTGTCGAAGGATTCCAACGTCTTCTCCATCTGCCGCCGTTCCGTGTCTGAAAGAGTGGCGAGAACTTTTTTCTTCTCGTTCGGGGTCAACTCGAAGAATTGATTGAAGCGGTGTTGCACCGAAGTGCGGATTTTCCCTGCGGGAGATGGGATGCCCGGAGGCATCGGCGGACCGAGTGTGATGTAACTCGCGCCGTGTTGATTGGTCAGGATGAGTTGCTGGATCGCGGACGGAAGTTTGTCCCACTGCTCGATGCGTGACGTCACCATCTCGCGGAGATTTTCAGGGATCAACTTGACCTGAGCCGCGCGATTCGTCGCGGGCGCAGACATCAACGGCTTGAGATACCAGCGCAGTTCAGTGGCCTTGAGTCGCAGCTCGCGCTCGTCCGGCGTCAACGCTTGATACTCACGGATTTTATCCACGAGCTTTTTTTGAACATCCACCGAGCGTGTGGCGAGATGTTCCTTGCGATCTGTGGCGGGCATCACGAGCAACGTGCGGAAGGAATCCACGGGCGATTTCATCGTGGGCACGGGCGGAACAGGCGGCGGGATGAATTGCGCATTCGTGCTGGCGAGAACGGGCGTGCTATTCAGCAACAGGCAAAGCACCGCGCTCGCGAACTGAAACTTCATTTGGTGCGACAGTTTCATTGGTTCAACGCCAGCAAGTCATCGCTCATCGCGAGAAGGTTTTCATCCACGGTGGCCTCGGCGGGATTGAGGCTGCGGATGGTCTCGAAATCTTCGATCACGGTCATGTCCGCCAGCGCGCGACTCTCAGCGATCTGTTTGGCGGCATCGGTAAGCTCCGTGCGTTTGGTCGCCGCGTTGTGGCGAAAGCTCACGCCGACGGTGACGACAACAAGCGTGGCCACGGCAAAGCGCGGGATGAAAACACGCCACCCATTATTTTTGGGTCGCGAGTTTGCACGGCGTTGCGCGGCTTCATCCTGCTCGATTGCCGCCAAGACGCGCGCAGCGAAGTTGGAGGGCACGGGTGCGTCGGGAGATTTCGTGAGCGCGTCAGTCAGGGCGGATTCCTGTTCGATGTCTGCCGCAGCTTCGGGATGAGCCGCAATCCAAGCGCGCAGTTCGGCTTGCTCCGCATCGGTCAGCGCGCGCCGCCAACCAATCTCCTTCAATCGTTGATAAACCGGGTCGTGATTCATGTACTACCTTTCTTTGAAAACCGTGTTTTCCGGAAAGTTGCTTTGAAACGGGAAACCAATTTTGAACCGCTGATCTTCGCTAATCGTCGCTGATGACTAACTTTGCCCAATTGTTTTCTCAGTGGGAAATTCACATCGGATTCTTCCCGCTCTGTTTTCGGGATCAGCGCGGATAAGCGCAAATTAGCGGTTTGAATTTCGGATTTGGGTTTCATTTCTTTTCCTCCCAGGCGCCGCTTTGCAGATACGGCTTGAGTTGCGCCTTGAGCGTTTCGCGGGCGCGATGGATGAGCGACTTGGTGGCGGACAATGAGCAACCCAGCACGTCGGCGATCTCTTCGTAGCTCAATTCTTCCTGCCGACACAATGCAAGCGCGATGCGTTGATTCTCCGGCAACGCGCCGATGGCGGCATCCACTTTGTGTTCCAGTTCACCTTGAAGCAGCTCGTCTTGTGCGGCACGGATGCGCTTGTCCACGACCTGAAACAACGGTTGATCGTCCGAATCATCGCGCATCTGATCGAGCGATTCCGCCGGATGTCGGCTGCGACGGCGGAATTCGTTGAGGCAAAGATTTCGGGCGATGGTGAAGAGCCAGGTGGAAAACTTGGCGGTGGCTTGGTAGCGCGGGGCGGATTTCCACGCCTGCACGAAAACGTTTTGAGTGATGTCTTCGGCCTCCGTTTCGTCCCGCACGGTGCGCCAGACGAGATTCATGATGGGTTGCTTGTATTTCTGGACGAGCTGCGTGAATGCGGCGGCATCGCCCTGTTTGACGCGCAACATCAGGGCGGCATCGGGATCGAGTTCGGCAGGCATCACGACGTGAGGTTAGGCAAACACCGGCGCGCGCTCAAGGTTTCGGAAAAAATCTGGCGTGCGCGGTTTGGTTAGTGGGACAGGCGTCTCGCCTGTCCAGTTGCGCGACCATTTTGACCACAGCATCCGAACGAGACGTGCGTGGAAGGACAGGCAAGATGCGCTGTCCCACTACGGCAAATCACAAAGTTGTGTGCGGCGCGTGTTCCGGGCATCGTGGGCGCATGTTGAATCACGGTTTAAGACTCTGCCTGATTGCGTTGATGTTGGTCGCGGGAATTTCTTGCGGCAAGAAACCTCAGACGCAAACGACTGTTGTCGCTCCATCAGCCAGCACCAACTTGCAGACATTTCAAGTGCGTGGCGTGATCGTGGAGTTGTCCGCCAGCGGCAAAACCGTGCGCATCCGGCACGAGGAGATTCCCGATTACATGCCTGCGATGACGATGCCGTTCGATGTGCGGGATACGAACGAGCTTGCTGGCCTTGCCGCTGGAGATGCGGTGACGTTCCAGATGAAGGTCACGGAGACGGACGGCTGGATCGAGCAGATCAGAAAGATCGCAGGTGCTGCGGCGCCGACAAACATCCTTCCCGCTGGCGCGACGATGCGGATCGTGCGCGAGGTTGAACCTCTGGCCGAGGGTGATTTGCTGCCGGATTATCGTTTTACCAACCAGCTTGGACGCGCTATGAGTCTGGCTGAATTGCGTGGGAACGCGGTAGCCATCACGTTCATCTTCACGCGCTGTCCGTTCCCGACGTTCTGCCCGCTGATGACGAGCAACTTCAAATCCGTCCACGAATTGCTGGCGAAAAATTCCGCCGCGCCGACGAACTGGCAGTTGCTGGAGATCACGATTGATCCTGAGTTCGACACGCCGGAGCGATTGAGTGGACACGCGGCGATGCTCAAGGTGGACAGCGCGCGTTGGAGTTTTCTGACCGGGACATTGCTGGATGTGACCGCGCTGTCCGAGCAGTTTGGGTTGCAATTCACGCGCGAGCCGGGCGGCGGCATCAGCCACAACCTTCGCACGGTGGTGGTGGATGCCAGCGGGCGTGTGCAAAAGATCATCCCTGAAAACAAATGGACGCCGCAGGAATTGACAGAGGAAATGATGAAGGCGGCGATGGTGAAGTGAGGCGGTGATTTTACGCTGGCAACACCGGGTTGAAATCCGGGAGTATTCCGGGATGGCAAAAGGGCAGATCGCGATAGCATCGCCCGCAGCCGCGATTAAATGTTTTGGTTGAGAAAATTAGAAGCCTGTACATGAAACGAAGCCGAGTCTTTGCATCACTGCTCCCCGTGGTCACCGGGATTGTCCTTACTCTGTGGGGATTAAAAGTGATGTACACCTCATTCACATCAGGTTCGATGCCGATTGCTGGGTGGCATACGGATCACAAAAATCATTTCGGTCTGATCTGGTTCGTGGCGTTTTCAATCGTGCTTCTGCCCGCATATCTCTATGCGATAAGTTTCGGAATTCAGGCGGTTAAAACAAAAGAGGCTGGGTTAACATCCCCTGTGCAAGGCCGCTGGGCGACGGCGTTCGGCGTGGCGACATTGCTTTGCTTGCTGACTTTTTGCACGCGGGTGGCGGTGACGGCTTGGTTTCCAAGTCCCATGCATCTGCCCCTAGAGGAGTTTCATGGTGGTTTTCTACCCGGTGCTGGCGCAACAATTATCCTGTTGCTCGTTGAAGGGGGCGTGCTGTTCGCCATCAAACATCAGACCCAGCGCAAGCGACAGCCGGCAGCTTTGTTGATTCCGGGACTGTTTGCGTTGTTGCTGCTGGCATGGGCGTGCTGGATCACTTTCACAGCGTTCAAAGAAGGCTCATTGCCAGTCGTCGGTTGGCAGACAGATCACGCCCGGTTGTTTGGAACTGCGTGGCTCGTGGCATTTTTTGTCGTTCTTCTGCCCGCGTATCTCTACTCAGCAGGCATTGGGCTGCTCGGCCTGTTGGAACGCACACAAGGCGAACGTCCGACAGACCAAAACAGTTGGCTGGTAGCCATCGGATTCACCGCCTTGCTGGGGTTGCTGACGTTTTGCACACGCGTGGCAGTGACCTCATGGTTCAATGAACCCATGCATCCGCCGTTGGAATATTTCCAAGGGGGAATCCTTTCCGGCGTGATCACGACAACTGTGTTGGGGGCGGTCGTGGTGCTGTTTCATCGTATAGCGAGGGCGTTTTGAATGCTGTTCAGGGATTTTTTCTTGTTGGTGCAGCGTTCTGGAACTAATTTCTGCGAGCAAGACGACCAAAAACGAGCGAGCAATGGATATTTCAAATAAATCAAATCAGGAATGTCGGCCATTCTTTCAAAGGTGATTCATGGGTTGGCGTCTTAAAAGTTTTCAATTCAAACTCTTCTCTGCTCTTCCGGGCGGCACTGGGTTGTACAATTTTGCGCAGGATAACATCACGAAGAGCACCCACGCTTCCCGGGCGCGGGTGGAGCAGAAAATCAAAGTCGGATTGGATTTCTGGGACTGGCTCAAAGCGCAAAACCTATCCGAACAGTTGGTCAACGGGCGGCTGCTGGACATCGGGTCAGGCTGGCATCCGACCATTCCCGTGTTGTGGCATTCCTTTGGTAACAATGACCAGACTTTGGCGGACATTTGCCCAAACATGAACGCGCGGCATGTTGCCGATACGATCAGGCACTTTCGCGAGATTGTTGAGAATCCCGACTGGACTCATCGCCCGTCGCTGAAACGTCTTCCTGAAATGCCCGCCACGTTGTCTCCAGATGCAGCGTCCGCCCTGCGTCCGATGGGCATCCACTACGAAGCACCTTACGGGGATTATTTGCAGAAGCGTCCCGACCATTTTGACATGGTCATCTGCACACAGGTCCTGCAACACATCCCGAAAGCGGTTCACTTGCAAATTTTCAAGGAACTTTTTCACTGCATGAAACCCGGCGCGTTGTTCCACGCCACCGTTCACTTTGTCGGTCAGTTCCGAAGTCCCGGACTGCGCCAGGGCCAGTACGAACACCTGTCACCCTCGCCAGCAACTTGGGACGGCTGGGTTAATTCTTCGCTCATGGGTTTCAACCGATTGAAGGGGCCTGATTATCGGGAAACTCTCGAGCAATCGGGCTTTCGCATCCGCGAATTCAGGCTCGTCGCACCCACGGCTGAAGACCTTGCGGAACTTCGGCGCACCAAAGTCCACCCCAGCTTCAGTCGTTATTCCGAGCAAGAACTTGCGACGCGCGGCGTCTTTTTAGTCGTTCAAAAACCGTGATCCTTTTTCTTACCTATCACAAAATCAGCACTGCGGGCAACGAGCGCGACAAGGATTTTTATACCGTCCACAGCGACGTGATGATCGCGCAGATCAAGGCCGCAGTCACAGCAGGTTATCACCCCCTGCCCATCAACCGCCTGCTTACAAGCGAAAAAACTCCAATCTTGCCCGGCTCCAACTACGTGTTGAGCTACGACGATGGCTCTGCGGATCATTACGAGATCGTCTTCCCGCTGCTCCAGCAAGCGGGTTTGCGTGGAATATTTTTTATTCCCACCGGAAAACTGAACAAGCCCGGTCATCTTACCAACGCACAAGTCCAGGAGATCGCAAAGGCGGGTCACACCATCGGCTTTCATAGTCACGAACATCGTCGCCTAGACAGAACACGCGATGATTTTTTGCGTGAACAATTCAAACGCTCGCGTGGCATCCTTGGGGATTTGATAGGCGAATCGCCGTGGATATTCGCGCCGCCGGGTGGATTCATGAATGAACACGTTCGCGAAGTCGCGCTTGGGTTTGGTGTGAAAACCATTCGCACCATGCGCTGGGGCTTTAATCACAAGCCGGACATGACGTATCTTGAGACAGTTCCCCTCAACCGCTATACCAACAGCAACAAGTTCGGAAAAATTCTCCAAGGAAAGCAGCCGCACCTTCTTTACATTGGCAAGCAAGCGGCTAAAACAATCGTCCCGCTCCGCGCGTACGAGCGCATCCGGAGCTGGATATTCGATATCGGACGGAATCACTGACAACCAATGCAATCACATCCGCATCTCATCATCGGCGCAGGTCTTACCGGCCTCTCATGTGCCTATCATCTCGGCCAAGATTACATCATGGTCGAACGCGAGAACGAACCCGGCGGCATCGTCCGCACACGCGATCGCCACGGCGGATTCCTCTGCGACGGCACCGGCCATTGGTTGCATCTCCGTAACGCCGGGATGAAAGAGTTGGTCAACAAAATCCTCGCCGGACAACTTGTCGAACACGAACGCAAAGCCGTCGTCCACATGCGCGGCGCGTTCACTCCGTATCCATTTCAAGCAAACACCTTCGGCCTCCCGAACGAAGTGGGCATGGAATGTCTGCTTGGTTTGCTTAAAGCGCGTCACCCGGAAGATTTCGGTCTTACCGCACCCACGACACCGCCAAAGAATTTTCGCGAGTGTGTGGAACGACTCTTCGGCGAAGGCATCTGCAAACACTTCATGGTTCCCTACAACGAAAAGTTGATGGGCGTGAAGCTCGAAGAGATTTCCGCCACCTACGCGGATCGTTTCATCCCGCGTCCCTCGCTCGAAGACGTGGTCAAAGGCGCGTTCGGTTTCTCCCGCGAATCGCTTGGCTACAACGCCAAGTTCGTTTATCCGCGCGACGGCGGCATCAGTTCGTTGCCCAAGGCTCTTGCAAAAGCCATCCCGAAACCGCCTCGATACGAAACCGTCATCAAGAGCGTCAACCTCGGCAAGAAAACCGCCACGCTCACCACGGGCGAGCAGATCAAATTCAATCGCCTCGTCAACACGATGCCGATGAAAAACTTCGTTGGCATCATCGAAGACGCGCCCGCAGAAGTTCGCGCCGCCGCCGCCAAACTCCGCGCCACCACGGTTCACTACTACGACATCGGCGTGCGTGGCAAAGGTGACATCGCCAGCAACTATCACTGGATTTATTTCCCAGAGCCGGAGTTCGTCTTTTATCGCGCAGGTTCATACTCCGCCGTCCACGCGTCCTCCGCTCCGAAAGGTTGCCGCAGTTATTACGTCGAGCTTTCCGGCGGCGACGCCATCGAGCTACTCAAGAAACCCGACCAACTCCGCACCCGCGTCATCGCTGATCTCAAGCGCGCGAAGGTTTTGTCCGAGGACGACGAAATCCTGTTCATGGAATTGTGCGACATCCCGCACGCCTACGTCATCTTCGACGAGCATTACGATCCGAGCCGGAAACTGATTCTCGATTATTTCGAGAAGAATGGAGCATCCAGCGGCGGACGTTGGGGCGGTTGGAACTACGGCGGCATGGAAGACGCGTTGCTCGAAGGCAAGGCGGCGGCGGATAGCATTCGTGGAAACGTTTCCTGATTAAAACCATGTCCGACTCGACTTTCACCCCTGAAGTTTTCAATCGCGCTTTTCGTGAGAGCGTGGCTGAAGTCTATGGTGACACGTCCGGCAAAGGCGCTCTGGATGACCGCCAGTTGTTCTATCTTGAAATGCTCGCGCAGATTGATGCGTTCCAAAAAGGCAAACACCTTGTTGATCTCGCGCCAGGACTGACCGCGTTCGGCCCGATCGCAGCGGTGATGGGGATGAAGGTCACGTTGATTGACGATTACGGCGGCGGCGGCGGTGTAGATGTGAATCGGAGGGAGGTTGCGATGAAGATCGTCAACGGCTTCCGCGACAAACTCGGCGTGCGCATCGAGGAAATGGATTTTCTCACGAAGCCTTTACCGATGCCTGACGCCTCTGTGGATGCCATCACCTGCTTTCACAGCCTTGAACACTGGCACAATTCTCCCAAGCCGCTGTTCCGCGAAATCATCCGCGTTCTCAAACCCGGCGGCCATCTTATCATCGCCACACCGAACGCGGTGAATCTCCGCAAACGCCTCCTGCTTCCGTTCGGCATGACGAACTACGGCGCGTTGGAAGAGTGGTATCACGATGGCGATCCGGTCTATCGCGGTCACGTCCGTGAACCCATCGTGCGTGACTTGCATCGTCTGATGGAATGGAATGGCCTGGAAGTCCGCGCGACGTACGGGAGAAATTTCATCGGCAAGGCGAGCAACTCATTGAGTTTTATTCCACGTCCGTTGATGAGTTTCATCGCCACCAGCGTGGATTTGGTGATCCGGTTTTCCCCCACGCTTTGCTCAGACATCCACGTTGTCGGTCGCAAACCCGCATGAAGCCGCCAGTCCTGATGATCGCCTACGCCTGCAACCCGGAGGGTGGCGGCGAGCACTGGCTTGGCTGGGGTTGGGCAGAACAGGCGGCGAAGAATTATTCCGTCCATCTCATCACCACGCCCAACTCCCGCGCTCAGGTGGAGAAGCACGCGCCGCGTCACGGCATCATTCCGCACTTTGTGGAGCAACCCAAAGCGAGCCGCTGGGGACGCAAGATCGGTTGGCAATCGCGCGTGGTGAAACTCGCCGCAGAACTTCACGCGCGCGAAAAGTTTCAGATTGTTCATCAGACCACGTTCCATACGTTCCGCGTGCCGTTTCTCGCGGCGAATCTCGGCATACCGTCCGTCTGGGGGCCGGTGGCGGGTGGCGAGTCTGTTCCGCCTGGATTCTCTTACGATCTTGGCAACGCAAAGTTCGAGGAGATGGGGCGCAAGCTGGTGAACAAGCTCTGGTTGATGCATCCGGCCATCAAACGCTCGCTTGCTAATGTCGGCGCGATGTTCGTCTCGAATCGCACCACGATGAATTTTCTTCCATCGTCCGTTCACAGCAAGTGCGTCATCGTTCCGCCCAACGCATTGCGCCCGGAAGACGAACAGTATCCTGAGCCTCAGTTGCGTCCGAATGGCGATACGTTCCAACTGATCTACGTGGGCAACTGTGTTGCCACGCGTGCGCTGCCCATCGTGTTTGATGCGTTGCGTCGCGCCAAAATTTCGAACACCAAACTCACCGTCGTCGGCGCGGGCACAGCGTTGGAACGCTGGAAAAAACTCGCGGCAGACCTGGTCGCGTCCGGCGTGGTGGAGTTCACCGGCGCAGTCACACGGGATCGTTTGCCGGAATTGTTTGGTCGCTCACACGCGCTGGTGTTCCCGGCGATGCGTGACAGCGGCGGCTCGGCGTTGCTCGAAGCGATGGCGCGCGGCGTGCCGGTGATCTGTCTGGATTGGGGCGGGCCGGGCGAAATGGTGGATGCGGAATCCGGTGTGAAGATTCTCGTCGGCACGCGCGATGAAACCGTGGCGGCATTCGGCGCTGCGTTGGTGCGTCTGAAAGATTCAGCCGAGCTGCGATTACGGATTGCACGCGCAGCGCGTGAGCGCGCCGTGAAGTTGTTCCGCTGGGACGCGCGCGCGGCGTTGTTGCAAAGCACCTACGAACGATTGAGGGCAGCGAAATGACGACGCGCGACATCAGAAAACGGTTTCTCACGCGCTGGTTCGGGATGCTCGAGGAAAATGGCGTCCGCTACTGCATGTTGCGGAACTACGACGATCTTTACGGCAATCCCACGACCGATCTCGACATGATCGTCTCGGAACATTCGCTGAAATGTTTCGAGCAGTGTCTTCGCGAGGCGGCGGAGGAGACGGACTTTCACTTTGTCCACGCGGCGCGATACGTGAACTTTTCCTGGGTGTTCTGGAATCCGCTCGCAGGTTTTATCCGCGTGGACTACGAGACGGATGTGCGCTGGCGGTTGTTCACCGTGCTGGATGCGCGGGAAGTGTTGGATCGTTCGCTTCGGCATCAAGAGTTTTTCATTCCACATCCTGAACACGAGATAACGATCCTTTATATTGCCGCCTTGTGGAAAGGGGAATTGACCGACCGTTACCGCAAGCAACTTGGCAAACTGTATGTCGCCTGCCCGGACAAGGAGTCTCTGCGCGAAACCTTGATCGTCTCATTCGGTCAAGCGGGGCATGCGTTGACTGATTTCGAGGAGATGCAATCTGCGTTCGACCAGCGGTTTTTCACATGGTTGCGCCTGAGCCTCGCGCTCCGCACACATCTGATCTGGCCACGCTTCCCTGGCGTGTTGAAAAATCTCTGGATTGATGGATTACGGTTTGTGGAGCGGGTGTTCAATGCGGCGGGCGTCTCACTACTGTTCGTCAGCAGCAACAGCCGTCCCCCGGATTTCACCGAGATGTTGCGGGAGATCGAGTTTCTTTTCCCGATCAAAAAAAATCGCATCGAACAAGTTGATCTGAGGGGAGGCGGTCAATCGTCACACAACTGGCAGATGAGATTTCGCCGAGTTCGCACCATGTTCAAGGGCGGCCTCTACATCCGCGCCTACCGGGTGGAGAACGACGCCGACATCCCGCGAGTCATCCGCGCCCACACCAGACATATCTACAGTCGGCGCACTTTTGTCTGTGGAGAGGACAGCAGCGGGCGGCTCTACTTTGGCCATGTGAAGTCCGGCTTCATGGCGTCGGTTGAGGGCAATGCCGCCGGAGGTCAGACGTTCAGCAAATCGTTCATCGAATTTGTTTCTGATGTTTTGGAACGCGTGCGTTCGCTTTCACGGCAAGCTGAGGCAACGGGCAAAGGACTTTTCTGCGTGTTGGTGGGATTGGACGGTTCGGGCAAGACCACGTTGGGGCGGAATCTTTGTGACCTCTCGGTGATCAACCCTCGTTTCTCCGGCGTCCGTTATTTTCATTGGCGACCGAAATGTTTCCGCCATGTCGAGTGGCCGCTGCCAGAATTCCGTGAGACGCCGCGCAAGCCACAACTCGCGCGCAGCCCCATCAACACCGCCCTCTCATTGGTTCGCATCGCTCGCAACGGCCTGCTCGCGCGGCTCGCGTGGCATCTGAAAGTTCGCCCGATGGTGCGCCGGGGTTATCTCGTTCTCGTGGATCGTTACTTCTACAATTACCACCTCGATCCCGCGTCGGTGAAATTCTCCGCGCCCGCAGGCGTGTTGAAGTTCATGCAAAAACTTTTCCCCGCGCCTGACCTTGTCGTGAAGCTCCGCGCGCCGAAGGATGTTCTGCTGGCGCGCAAACAAGAGTTGTCACCGGACGAGATCGGGCGACAAGTGGAGCGCATGGATTCACTCGATGTCTCGCCCGCGCGAGTTGTGACGGCAGATGCCACACTTGTGGCGGATCAAGTCGCGCGCAACGTCATGGCGGAAATCGTCCAGACGCAGCCGCGCGGTTGACAATCACCACGTCGAAACACTCATCGTGTCCACGCCTCCCACAGATTCATGGCAGGAATTGTTCGCGCCAGCGGACGATGGAGGCTGTGTGTCGTTTCATGTTGTTTCGCGCGGCGGCAAACCGTTTCTCTTTCTGCCGTCAGACAACCGGGCTGCCGCCACCGCG
>JANNAO010000163.1:0-12092 GCA_031384405.1 Verrucomicrobiota bacterium
TCACCGCCACCAGCTTCAGCGGCAGCGGCGCGGCATTGACCGGCCTTACCGCGTCGCAAATTCCGAATTTGGACGCCGCCAAAATCACCACCGGTGCGCTGCCCGACTCTCGTCTGGCGCAGATCACTTCGGCAAACAAAGTCGCTAACAGTGCCACCACGGCCACCAGTGCAAATACAGCCAGCACTATTGTAGCGCGCGATGCCTCCGGCAATTTCTCCGTCGGCAATGTCACCGCATCAGCCTTCAAGTTTCCCTCGGCCCAGACTTACGTGTACCAGGTTACTGCCAGTGCTTTTGTGCCCGACAACCACACCGAGAGTTACGATCGCGGCTCCGGGTTGATTTCCCCAGGAGGTGGCGACACCAGCCTTCAATTTCATGCACCGGTCAACCTGCCCAACGGAGCCACCGTGACAAAAGTCACCGGCATGTTTCTGGATATCGGCGCAGAGGACTTCACGGACATTGACTTGAGCCTTCGCTATTTCAGCACCGTGAGCGCCACCACTTATCCCTCCACAACCATGGCCGAAATGCTGAATCAGAATACGACCGCGTTTTCCGCCGGGAAAATCGAGTTCGAGGACACTTCCATCACCGGCGCGGTCATTGACAACAGCAGCCGGGCGTATTCGCTGGACGTGACATTCACGGTGACCGCCGCCACCTCGAACACACGTTTCTACGGCGCGCGGATTGAATACACGATGGACACGGTCTCGCCGTAATCGCCGCAAGCCGCATCATGCCGGGGTAATTCCCGGACGTCACCGCGTTTGAAGGCTGGAAACTAGCAGCCTGTCGGACTTAGCTGGTGAAAGTTTTCTAAAAATAGATTGAACAAAAAAGTGGGGGAAGGATCCAACCCTGCATGGCTGCACGTTTTGTTAATCTGGATCGGCAGACGCCGATGTTACTGCCCTGTGACTTGCGCGAGTGGTTGCCGGAGGATCATCTGGTTCACTTGATCCTCGACGCCGTCGAGCAGATTTCCACCGGCCACTTCCGTGTGAACCATCGCGGCACGGGCAGTGAACAGTATCCGCCCACCATGATGCTCGCCCTGCTCATCTATTGCTACGCC
The DNA here is from genome assembly GCA_031384405.1 of Verrucomicrobiota bacterium. Lineage (GTDB taxonomy): Bacteria > Verrucomicrobiota > Verrucomicrobiia > Limisphaerales > JADLHS01 > JADLHS01. The sequence continues at coordinate 1,088 of JANNAO010000163.1, forward strand.
ACCGGTCGGTTCGGCTCGCGCACCATCGAAGCCGCCACGCACAACGATGTGGCCGTGCGCTTCCTCTGTGCCAACACCCATCCCGATCACGATGCGATCTGCACCTTTCGCCGGGAGAACAAGAAGGCGTTTGAGGCCGCGTTCGTGACGGTGCTGCAACTGGCGCATCAAATGAAACTCACGCGCGTGGGCACGGTCAGCGTGGACGGCACCAAGATACAGGCCAAGCCCGAAAGCTTTCGGGCCAAACATGCTGCCGTCAGTTACCAGCGTGCCGGGGAACTGATCACGCGCTTCCAGTTGGAAGTGGCCGAACTGACCGCGCGCGCCGAGCAGTCCGACGCACAAGAAGCCAAAGAGACATTGGACATCCCGGCGGAACTGGCACGACGCGAGAAGCGGATCGAGTCATTGAAACAGGCGCGGGCGATCATCGAAACGCGGGCCAAAGAAATGGCGGCAGCCCAACAAATCGAACACCAAGCCAAAGTGGCGGAACGCCAAGCCCAGCCCGCCGCCGGGAAGAAACCGCGCGGCAAAGAACCCCAAGTCCCCGACGAGAAACCAGAACCCAAAGCACAATATAACTGGTTCTTCGCTATTTTCAGTGGAGTCGCTAATCGGCGAAAGGCTGGCAATGAGGTTTCCCTCTCCCCATCGGATGGGGAGAGGGACGACGCGTGAAACCCCTTTCCCACCCCGGCATTTTGTGCGAATACTCTTTGCCCGCAGTTCCTGGAGAGGTTTCGGTGGGCAGTCGTACAAATGAAAAACAGACATGCCGTTCTTTTCACAGCCATCATTCTTCTGGCTGTTCTGACCGCCCCGCAAACACCCGCGCAGATTCCGATGAGTGGCGGGAGTTACACGCAAAATTTTGATTCGCTGGCGACATCGGGGACGGGGAACGCGTGGACGGACAATGTGACGTTGCTTGGCTGGTATTCATCAAAAGCAAACAACGACAACACAACCTACATTGCAGATACCGGAACTTCGACCACGGGCGGGATTCATAGTTATGGAGTATCTGGCGTCAGCAACCTCACTGAGCGCGCACTGGGATCGTTAGCTTCAGGTACGACGACACCCCTTGCGTTTGGTTTGCGATTAACCAACAACACAGCGGTCACTCAAACCAACATCACCTTCTCATACCTAGGTGAGCAATGGCGCAGTGGAAGCAGTGCCACAAGCCAGACACTTACCTTTTCTTACGCGGTCAGCAGTTCGCCCATCACCAATACGCACTCCGCTGCTTCGTGGATCAACTTCGCGCCGCTCAATTTTATTTCTCCAAACCTTTCCGCTATTTCGTCTTCAATTGACGGCAACGCCTCAACGAACCGCCAGATTCTCGCCAATGTCATTTTGACTGGTGTCAGTGTTTCGCCAGGACAGGAACTCATGTTGCGATGGTCTGACATTGATGACGGCGGGTCAGATAGCGGCCTCGCCATTGACAACCTCACCGTCACCTTCAGCGGCGGTGTCAGCAATCCGCCCGCGCCACCCGCCATTCTTACCCAACCTCAGAGCCAAGTCGCAACCGTGGGCGGCAGCGTGACATTCTCCGTGGTTGTCAGCGGCAATCCTGCACCTGCTTATCAATGGCGGTTCAATGGCACAAACCTTCCCGGCGCGACCAGTTCCAGCCTCACGCTCAACAGCGTCACCACGAATCAAAGCGGCAACTATCTCGTGGTCATCACCAACTCCGCTGGCTCAACCAACAGTCAGACCGTCACGCTTACTGTGTTTCCGCCTGCGCCAGCAGTGCCCGGATTCACGCTGATGAATTACAACACGCACGGAAACTTCGTGAGCGATTGGACGACCAATTCCGCGCAGGTCCAAGCCATCGGTCGGCAGGTGCAATATCTCAATCCCGACATCATCACGTTCCAGGAAATCCCCATGACCAACGCCGGGTGGTCGCACATGGGTGAATTCGTTTCCGTGTATCGCCCCGGATATTATCTCGCCACCAACTCCGGCCATGATGGATTTATTCGCAGCGCGATTCTCAGCCGCTTTCCCATCACGCGTTCGACGAGCTGGCTGGACAGCGCAGACCTCGCTCCGTTCGGTTACACGAACGCAGATTTCACGCGCGACCTGTTTGAAGCCCAGATCGCCGTCCCTGGTTTTCCGCAACCACTCCATGTTTTCACCACGCATTTGAAATCCGGCACCAGCGCATCTGCTGACGCCCAACGTCGCGCAGCCGAGGCCAGTGCCATCTCTAACTTTCTCGTCCACGCCTATCTGACCACCAACAGCCTGCAACCCTATCTGCTCACCGGCGACATGAATGAAGACATCCTGATCCCGGCCACCGGTAGCCAGCAACCAATCCAACGATTGACCAACAGCACTGGCCTCGTGCTGACGACGCCAACGAATCAGTTCAACGGCAGCAGCCTGACGTTCTCAATCCAAGCCGCCAACATGACTCGACGCTACGACTACATCATGCCGTGCGATCTCCTCTTCGCGAACATCGCCAGCAGTCAACTGTTCCGCTCGGACTTGTTGCCCAGTCCGACACCGCCGTTGCTCGCCACAGATTCTGAGACGGCGTCCGATCATATTCCCGTGCTGATGACGTTTAACAATCCCTACGATAAGCCGTTCAAACTTCTCTCCTTCACGCGCAGTAATCTGACCGTGACGCTCAACTGGCAATCCGTCCCCGGCCAACCGTATCGCGTGGAAAGCTCCACCAACCTGACGACGTGGAGCGCTCTCGCAAACAACCTCGTCGCCACTGGAACCACCTTCACCTACGCCACGAACCTCAACGACGCGATGCGCTACTTCCGCGTCTATCGCATTCCCTGATCGCGACCCAATTACGTCATGTATCGAAACCCATTATTGTTGTGGCTTGTGTTGTTGAATGGCGCAGTGTTTTCACTGAACGCCGCGCCGTCCATCACGGTCATGTATTACAACGTGAAAGGGAATGGTGCTGCCAACTGGAACACCAACGCCGCTCAAGTGCAGGCCATCGGACGCCAGATTCTTTATCTCAACCCAGATGTCATCGCGTTCAACGAAATCCCCGTCAACCAGTCCTACCAGATGACCAACTGGTCGCGCTCGTTCCTCTCCAACTACAATCTTGTGATCAGTCCCGGTAGCGACAGCTTCATTTGCAGTGCCATTGCCAGCAAGTTTCCTGTCACTCGCTCGAAAAGCTGGCTCGATGGAACAAACCTTTCCAACTTCGGATACAGCGGCGGCTACACGCGCGATTTGTTTGAAGCCCAACTCGCCGTGCCGGGTTACCCACAGCCGCTGCATGTATTCACCACGCATCTGAAATGTTGCAGCGACTCCACAAGCGCATTGCGACGAGGTGCGGAAGCGAGTGCCATCTCCAACTTCCTCGTGACGGTCTATTTCACCACGAACAGCCTGCATCCCTACCTGCTCACCGGTGATCTGAACGAAGACATCGTCCGCCCCGGCACGAATTACACGAGCAGTCTTCCCATCCAACGATTGATCAGTAATCCCACCGGTCTGCGATTGACCACGCCTGCCAATCCATTTTCCAGCCAGGATTTCACGTTGAGCATTCAAGGCCTATTAGACGTGCGCTTCGATTACGTTCTGCCCTGCACATTGCTGTTTTCAAACATCGCGAGCAGCCAGGTGTTTCGCACCGACCTGTTGCCCAGTCCGCCACCACCGTTGCTCGCCACAGATTCCGTAACGGCTTCCGATCATCTGCCTGTGCTGATGACATTCAACAATCCCTACGATAAGCCGTTCAAACTCCTCTCTATCACGCGAAGCAACCTGACCGTGAGACTCAACTGGCAATCCGTCCCCGGCCAACCGTATCGCGTGGAAAGCTCCACCAACCTCACAACGTGGAGCACACTCGCAAACAACCTCCTCGCGACGGGAACAACCTTCAACTACGCCACGAACCTCAACGACGCCGTGCGCTACTTCCGCATCTATCGAGTGCCATAAAACTTTTAGCGTTAATTTTTGAGGCTGACTTTCGTGGAGTTTTCAACGCGGCCACGTTTTCAACTTTGACGCGCCCTTGTGAAAGGGTTACAAGCAGGACAGAAATCCGCGCGGGAACGAGGCTGCGTTTGTGGCGACTTGTCGCGGAGGGGAGTGGTGGTAACTTTTTCATACCATGAGTGCGAGCGATAAACCTTTACGGATGGTCACCTGCGGCTGGTGCGACACCAAAGTTTTCATTCCGGGCGATCTCGCCCCTCTCGGCACCGTGCCGTGCAGCAAGTGCGGCCATCCCATCATGATGCCGATGATGCTCCGGCAATTCGAGCTGCGCAGCATCATCGCGTCTGGCGGTTACGGCATCGTGTATCGCGCCTTTGATACCGTGCTTGAACGCATGGTGGCCATCAAACTGGTGAAGAAGGAAAAGATGGAAGACCCCGAGCAGATGGACGCTTTCTATCGCGAAGCCCGCGCCTGTGCCCGGATGAATCACACGAACATCATCCACATCTATTCGTTCGATCAATACGAAGGCCAAGCCTACCTCGTCATGGAACTCGCCGATCACGGCAGCTTGGATGGTCGCATTGAGAAACAAACCCGCGTGTCCGAACTTCACGTCCTCGACATCGGCATCAAGATCGCCTCCGCACTCGATCTCGCGCTCAAACACAATCTTCTCCATCGCGACATCAAACCCGGGAACATTCTTTTCGACAGCGACAATGAACCCAAACTTGTGGACTTCGGGCTTGCGCGCAGCGTGGATGCGGAACAGGAAAATGGTTCAGTGACGGACGGTACGCCGTATTACGTCGCCCCGGAAAAAATCAAGCGCGAGAAGGAAACCTTCCTCTCGGACATGTACAGCCTCGGCTGCACGTTGTATCAGGCGTTGACCGGCCATCCGCCCTTCGATGCGCCCACGGTGGAGGAATTGGTCGCCGCGCACGTCAACATTCCGCTCGTGCCGCCGAACCTTGTGTTGCCTGAAGTGTCTCAACCCACAAGTGACGCGCTCGTGAAAGTTCTCTCCAAAAATCCCGGCGACCGTTTCCTGAGCTACGATGAATTCAAGATGGTGCTGGAATCTTCCCGCAGCCAGTTGCTAGTCCAGCAGTATAACCAATCCGATTCACCCAAGCCCAAGAGCAAGACGAGTTGGTGGCGGCGATGAGCGCGTAGTTGTCGTTAAACCGGGATGAAGCAACAGGGCTTTAACGCAAAGACGCCAAGAGGCAAAGTCGCTAAGAAAACAACTCAGGCAGTGAGCGAACAACATGTCGCTGTCTGTTAGGAATCCGTCAGCGACCCGCGATCCAAATTTTTAGCTTCCCAGCATTGCGTCTTTGCCTCTTGGCGACTTTGCGTTGAATTCGACTAAGTCCGCTCGAAGACGAAGAGATTGTTCAATCCGAATTGAAACCGCTCGTGCCGCAACAGTCGGAAGTTGGGTTCTGAAAATATCTGCGCCGTCTGTGCAATGTCGTAGCCGTGATGCTCCTCCAACGACATGCCGTGAACGAGTCGCAAAGTCGTCAGCACTTTGAGGATTTGATCCACGAACGGTGACGGGACGGTGATGATCATACGGCCACCGGGTTTCAGGTAGTTGACACACCCCGCAGCAAGTGGAGCATGAGCACCATTTGGAAAATGCTCCAACACCGCGAGCATGGTGATGCTGTCGAACAACTGCCCGGAAGGCATGTCGGCGGGGAAAACCCCCGGGATCAGATCAAACCCATCTCCTTTCACAGCAGCCTTCAGAGTCGGATCAATGCCCAAACAATTCTTTGCCAGACCGGGAATCTGTTTGAACATGACGCCATCCACGCTGCCGATGTCCAGCACGCGCGCGCCGGGCGGGATGAATGGCCGGGCTTTTCGGATGCGCCAATTCTGTAGAAAGCGATCTAACGGAGTCATGTGATTTTCGATTCGGGCTTAAACTGTGCGGCCACCGCGATTCAGGTAAGCCGCAATTCTGATGCGGGATTCTTTTCAGGAATGGTCTCCAAGTCCAGCTTCCGTTCGCGTTCAACCTTGAATTCTTGGCAAAATTTCTCTATCCAAGGCGGGTGAACACCGAATTAACGATTGTCATGCCGTGCTTGAACGAGGCGGAAACCTTGGCGCGCTGCATCGAAAAAGCACGCGCCGGCATCCAGAAGGCTGGCATCACAGGCGAAGTGTTGATCGCCGACAACGGCAGCACAGACGGCTCACAGGACATCGCGCAGAAATGCGGAGCGCGCGTCGTGCCTGTCACCGCCAAGGGTTATGGCAGTGCGTTGCGCGGCGGGATCGAAGCGGCACACGGCAAATGGGTCATCATGGGCGACGCGGATGACAGCTACGATTTCTCCAACATCACCGGCTTCGTCCAAAAACTTCGCGAGGGTTACGATCTGGTCATGGGATGCCGGATGCCACGCGGCGGTGGCACGATCATGCCCGGGGCGATGCCGTGGAAAAATCGTTGGCTCGGCAATCCGGTGCTTTCGACGATCGGGCGGATATTCTTCAAGTGCCCGGCGCAGGACTTTCATTGTGGCTTGCGCGGCTTCAGCAAGGCGGCTTACGAAAAGATGGAATTGAAAACCACGGGCATGGAGTTCGCCTCGGAGATGGTGATCAAAGGCACGTTCAAATCCCTTCGCATCACGGAAGTTCCCATCACGCTCCACAAAGATGGACGCTCCCGCCCGCCACATCTAAAACCGTGGCGGGATGGCTGGCGGCATCTGCGCTTCATGCTGATCTACTCGCCGCGCTGGTTGTTCCTCATGCCGGGATTGCTGCTGGGGCTTGTCGGCGCGATTGCGACTGTATTTCTGGCAACCGCCCCAGTGAAAACCGATGGAGGAGTGTCGTTCGATGTAGGAACACTGGCTGTATCGTCCATGCTCACGATTGTTGGATTCCAACTCGTCGCGTTTGCTTTCTTCACAAAAGTTTTCGCCATAGCAGAAGGGTTGTTGCCGGAAGACCCCAAGCTGTCTCGAATCTTCACCGTGTTCACACTTGAAAAAGGAATCGTCGTCGGCCTGTTGGTTCTGCTTGCGGGCTTGGGCTGGCTCGGCAGAGCGGTCTGGATTTGGCAACAGATGAATTACGGAGTCATAGATTACGCGGACAACCTGCGGCGGCTGATTCCAGCCGTGGCATTGATCGTCTTGGGTGTGCAGGGAATTTTCTCCAGCTTCTTCATGAGCGTGCTGGGATTGAAGACCGTTTCGCGCAAACCACCCACGGAAGTGGAGAAAGCGCGTTGAATCGCAAGTCGTGAAATGTCCAAGCCTAGACGAGTTTTGGTTTACGCCACTATCGCATCGCGAGTCCGCTTCGGATTTTGAGTTGAACGCGGTGCAGCCGCTGAAACACGCACGCTTGCCTAGCAAGGTGAGTAGTGCTATTTACCACCCACGCTGCGGGATAAGCCGCAGACGTTTCCGACACGTCTTTCATGAGCACTGCAAAAAAGAAAATCAAAGTTCTGATCGTGGATGATCATCCGGTCGTCCGCAAAGGTCTGTTGTCGTGCCTTGCTGCCAAGGAACATCTCAAAATCGTTGGCGAGGCTGGCAATGGCAACGATGCCATCAAGCTCGTGAAGGAACTCGCGCCCGACATCGTACTCATGGATGTCTCTATGCCGGGCATGGACGGATTGGAAGTCACTGAAGCGTTGAAGAAAGATTCTCCGCAGACCAAGGTGCTCATTCTCTCGATGGAATCGGGTCGCGGCCCCGTGTTGCGCATCATCAAGGCTGGCGCACGCGGATACGTGTTGAAAGACGCACCCACGGACGAACTTGTGAAGGCAATTGAAACCGTTCACGCAGGTGAAGCTTACTTCAGTGGACCCGTCGCGCAGATCGCGTTGAACCAATACGTCTCCGACGCGGACGACACAAAGCCCGTCGCCAAATTGAGCGAGCGCGAACGCGAAGTCCTCGCGCTCATCGCTGAAGGCAAGAGCAACAAAGAGATTTCCCAACACCTCGGCATCGGTGTGCGCACCACGGAGACGCATCGCGAACGCATCATGCGCAAGCTGGACATCCACAGCGTGGCGGGACTCACCAAGTTCGCCATCGCCAACGGCATCTCTCCGCTCGAAGAGAAGCCCAAGTCCTGATCCGGCTGCCGCATGTCACCGGCGCTGATCCTCGGTTGCGTGGGCGGATACTTCGCGTTCCTGCTGCTCATCGCGTGGTACACCAGTCGCAACGCCAGCAACAACGCCTACTTCCTCGGTAACAAATCGTCACCCTGGTACGCGGTGGCGTTCGGACTCATCGGCGATTCTCTTTCCGGCGTCACCTTCATCTCCGTGCCGGGGAAAGTTGCGGCGGATAAATTCTCCTACCTGCAAATCGTCTTTGGCTACGTCATCGGCTACGTCGTCATCGCGGAAATCCTGCTGCCGCTCTACTACAAGCTGAACCTCACTTCCATCTACGGTTATCTGCGACAACGTTTCGGCCCGAACTCGCAGAAGATCGGCTCGGTGTTCTTCCTGTTATCGCGGCTGCTTGGCGCGGCGGCACGACTGTTTCTCGCGGCGAGCGTGTTTCAATTGTTCGTGTTCGATCAATGGAAGATTCCGTTCTGGCTGACAGTCAGCGTGACCATCGCGTTGATTTTGCTCTACACGTATCGCGGCGGCATCAAGACGCTTGTGTGGACGGATACGTTTCAATCCACTTTTCTGCTGCTGGGTGTAATCCTATCCATCGTCGCCATCGCTCGCTCGCTGGATTTGAACTTCAGCGACTTGATCTCTACGGTGAAGAACAGTGAGATGTCGCAGACGTTCTTCTGGGATTGGCGCGGCACGAACTATTTCTGGAAACAATTCTGCGCAGGCGCATTCATCGCCATCGCCATGACCGGGCTGGATCAAAACATGATGCAGAAAAATCTGAGCTGTCGCTCACTAGGCGCGGCGAAGAAAAACATCTACGCCTTCACGAGCGTAATGGTGTTGGTGAACCTGTTGTTCGTGTCGCTCGGAGTGTTGTTGTTCCACTACGCCGCGACCAAAGGCATCGCGCTGCCAGAAAAGACGGATGCTCTGTTTCCGACGCTCGCGCTGGGTCATCTGGGAACATTCGCGGCCATCGTGTTCGTCATCGGATTGACCGCCGCCACTTTCTCCAGTGCCGACTCGGTGTTGACCACGCTCACCACGTCGTTCTGCATTGATCTACTCGGCATGGAAGAACGCAAAGAATTGACTGAGGCACAACGCACTTCGATGCGGCACAAAGTCCACATCGGTTTCGCGGTGTTGCTTTGGCTCGTGATCCTCGGCTTCCAAGCCATCAACAGCAAAGCCATCATTGACGCCATCTTCACCCTCGCGAGCTACACCTACGGCCCGTTGCTCGGATTGTTCGCGTTCGGATTGTTCAACAAAGCCAAAGTGCAAGACCGCTGGGTGCCGCTCGTTTGTGTCGTATCGCCGCTGATCTGTTACGTGCTGCAACAAAACTCCGCCGCGTGGTTTCACGGCTACAAGATCGGGTTTGAACTGCTCATCCTGAACGGGCTGCTGACATTCCTCGGACTATGGTTGATCCGAAAGCCGGGTGAGTTAAAAAATGAATGATGGCAATTGACTGAACTGGTAGAGCGCGTTACTCCGCGCGTGTCGGGTTAAGACAGACAGACGACGGCACGCACGGCCTGTCTCGCCGAAGTCAGTCGAAGGCGGAAGTGACGCGCCCCACCGTTACGCGGTTGTTTGTTGTTCACCTCACCAGCCATCAATCACAACTCCTTGATAGTCGGATGATCGCCGTAGATCAGTCATCAAGAACCTGCCAGCATCAAAAACCGCCTGCCCGTTTTTTCCAGAAAAGGATGTGAGAAAAGGATTGACGCCCGTCCACAGCGGCCTAGAGTCGGCTTCATAATCCTGAGTCAAAGCGTTCTTCATGAAATGCCGAGTGTCTCAGGCGGTTTATATTCAGTTCAAACCTCAACGAAATGACTCCTATGAAGAAAACTCTAGTTCTACTCACCGCTGGTATGGTGTTCCTTGCCGGGACTGTCGCCAGCCGCGCCGTCGTGTTCGACATTGACCTCTCGCCCGTTGGTGGCACTGCCCTCAATCTTGGTGTCCCGCCGACGCACTATTTCGGCGACCACGCCATCGGCCTCGCCGCCCCCAATGAAACAGGCTTCGTTCCCAGCGCAGCCACCGGAAATGAACTTGGACTCGGCATCAAGTTTGATTCCGTGACCAAGATACTCTCGTTCCATGTAGGATACGGATCCGTTTTCGGATTCACCGACCTGCTTGCCCCCTTTACGGCGGCGCACCTCCACGCTCCAGGTGCCGTGTTGTTTCCTGCGCCAAACGCGTCGGGTCCAGTCATCATCGGACTTTCCCCCGCGTTCCATGCCCCCGCTGGCCCCTTGAGCGGATCGTTCTTTGGTAGCGTGCCTCTTACACCAATCCAAGAGGGACTGCTCTTTGATAACAGAATCTATTGGAACATTCATTCAACCGCTTTCCCCGGTGGAGAAATTCGTGGTCAACTCATCGTCGTCGCTGTCCCTGAGCCTTCGACTGCCGCGCTCCTTTTGCTTGGTGCCCTTGCGATTCCTCTTCGCCGCCGCCGCTGATGTGACCGCGTTAAAATCGCGATCTCTTACGCCGCACCGATGCTTGTTATCGGTGCGGCGTTTTTTTTGGCTGGCTTGAGTTCCGTGAAGTGCTCGTTGATCTCGCTCAACGGCAGCAGCGAGCAACGAGTGGTGTGTGGCAAAATCTCTCCTTCCGAAGTGTGGCGGGTCGGGGGACGACACAGCCGCGCTCCGTCAGTTTCACCCGACTTTAATCACACCCGGTCGCACGGGTGTGATTAAAGACGGGTGAGGGTGCGGAAAGAAATTCTGCGAATTAGGTGTACAAATATAGACAGTTGCTTCATTAAAGTGGGGATGAAGAAAGAAAATGAAGAGAGTTTAAAGTGCGATGCGGCCGAGAAACGAT
>JANNAO010000186.1:0-10582 GCA_031384405.1 Verrucomicrobiota bacterium
GCCTGTCCGGTGGGACGTTCAAATTGTTGGCTGGTCTGGATTGCATTGGTGCGCGCAACCGGACAGGCGAGACGCCTGTCCCACTTCCAAACCGCGCGATTGCTTCCCGCGCGGCTTCTGGTCATCGTGTCGCCCGCATGAAGCGATTTGACTTCCTGGTTCTCGGCAGCGGCATCGCCGGACTTTCCTTTGCGCTCAAAGCAGCCAAACGCGGGCGCGTGGCCATCGTCACCAAGAAGAATCGCGCGGAGTCGAACACGAACTACGCGCAGGGCGGCATCGCTGCGGTGACGAGCAAGGAGGATTCGTTTGAACTTCACGTCAAAGACACACTCACGGCTGGCGCGGGGCTTTGTCGTGAAGATGTCGTGCGCGTGATCGTGGAGGAGGGGCCAGCGCGCATCGCTGAACTGATTGAGTTGGGCATGAAGTTTTCCCAACGCGACGCTCCGAACGAAGACGGAGGACGCGAACTTGATTTGGGCAAGGAAGGCGGCCATTCCAAGCGGCGCATCCTCCACGCGAAAGATGTGACGGGGCGCGAGATCGAACGCGCATTGCTCAACGCCGTCGCCGCGCAACCGAACATCACGATCTTTGAGAATCATCTGACGATTGATCTCATCACGAGTCAGAAGCTGGGTTATGTGGGCGAGAATCGTTGTCTCGGCGCGTATGTGTTCGACAAGGCGAATCGCGTGGTGGAGACATTCGTCGCGCCAAGCACACTGCTGGCCACGGGCGGCTGCGGGAAAGTTTATCTCTATACGACCAATCCCGACATCGCGACGGGTGATGGAGTGGCGATGGCGTATCGCGCTGGCGCAGCGGTGGCGAACATGGAGTTCGTTCAATTTCATCCGACGTGCCTGTATCATCCGAAGGCGAAATCATTTCTCGTGAGCGAAGCGGTGCGCGGCGAGGGCGGCGTGTTGATGTCGCTCGATGGTCAGGAGTTCATGGATAATTATCACCCGATGAAGTCGCTCGCGCCGCGCGACATCGTGGCCCGGGCGATTGACAGCGAGATGAAGAAGAGCGGCGCAGAACATGTGTTGCTGGACATCACGCACAAGTCCGCGCGGTTCGTGATAGAGCGGTTTCCGAACATCTACAAGACCTGTCTCAGCTTCGGCATAGACATCACCAAGGAGCCGATCCCCGTCGTGCCTGCCGCGCATTATCAATGCGGCGGTGTGGTGACGACGGTGGATGGCGAGACGGAAATCGCGGGATTGTTCGCCGTGGGCGAAGTGGCCTGCACGGGGTTACACGGCGCAAATCGTCTGGCGAGCAATTCATTGTTGGAGGCGTTGGTGTGCGCGGATCGCGCGGATCGGCGCATGGCGGAGCAGGATTTTCCCGCGAGCGATCTGAAGATTCCCGACTGGCAATCCGGTCAGGCGAACAATCCCGACGAGATGGTGGTGGTGGCGCACAACTGGGACGAGATACGCCGTTGCATGTGGGATTACGTGAGCATCGTGCGGACGAACAAACGACTGGAGCGTGCTCAGTCGCGGTTGGCGAATCTGCAACAGGAGATTCACGAGTACTATTGGAATTTCACTGTCACAGCGGATTTGTTGGAGTTGCGCAATATCGCCACGGTGGCGGAATTGATCGTGCGCTGTGCCTTGCTACGGCCCGAAAGCCGTGGCTTGCACTACAACTTGGATTATCCCGACGCGAATCCCGATTGGGCGCAGCGGGACAGCGTGGTGCGGAAGGCGGGATAACGAGTCGGCTGAACCCAATTCAAATAAGGAAGCCAGGAAACCAGGAATGCCACACACGGCTGACCTCAGAACGGCTGCCAAAAAGAATTTCCCAGATGAAAGCAACCCATCCCTAGCCCCATTGCCTTTGAATTAAGGAAGCCGAGACGGATGAACGAATTTGTATAAAAGCCAAAACTCATAAACTCAAAAGGAAACTGGAGTCTTTGCGCTTTTCTGAGTTTCTGAGTTTTGGCTTAATTCAATGGCAGTGCGCCTAGCCCCTCCCAGGCGGGGAACTATTTTGCGAGCGCGTCCTGTGTCGCTCCCCTCCTTGGAGGGGCTGGGGGTGGGTTCGGCTTCCGGAAACGATTTTTGGCAATCGTTATAATCCAAAATTCTGACTGAGTCTCTTGTTCCGGTTTTCAGGTTCATGGCTTCTTGGTTTCTTTATTGAAGCTTCCCGAAAAAGAAAACCGCCGGTCTGCTTTCGCAAACCGGTGGTTTCATGTGAAGCGATTGGCTCGTGCCTGTTACTTCTTTGGGCTGACGATCTCGGACAATTTGAAGATCGGCAGGAACATACAGATCACCATGCCGCCGACGACAACGCCGAGGAACACGATAAGGATGGGTTCAATCAGGGACGTGATGCCAGAGAGCGTCGTCTCAATTTCTTCATCCAAGAAGTCCGAGATGCGCTCAAGCATGTTATCAATCTTACCGGTCTGTTCACCGGCGGTGATCATGCGGATGATCATGTTCGGGAACACGGGATGTTTGGCCAGTGCCTGAGAAATGCTTTCGCCGCGCTCGATGTCGGATGAGGCGACCTTGATGGCTTTTTCCATGACGACGTTGCCAACGGTCTGCGAGACGATCTGCAACACTTCAAGGATCGGCACACCGCTACGCACCAGCGATGACAGCGTGCGCGTGAAGCGGGCGAGACAGATTTTGTGCGCGATGACACCGAAGATGGGAAGCTTGATCCGGTTCTTATCCCAGAACTCACGACCGGGTTTGGTCTTGATGTAATAGAGCCAGCCGTAGATCACGCCAACACCGCCGAGGATCATGAGAATGAAGTATTTTTTGATCATGTCGCTCAGATCAATGAGGAACTGCGTCGGGGCGGGAAGCTTGGCTCCAAAGCCGGAATAAATCTCACCGAACACCGGGATGACTTTCACGAGCAGGAAGATCGTGATGCCGATGGCTACAAACGTCACCACCGTGGGATACATCATGGCGGACTTCACCTTTTTGCGGAGGCGCGCGGTGTTTTCCAGATAGATCGCCAGACGAGAGAGAATTTCCGCCAGCAAGCCGCCCTTTTCACCTGCACCCACCATGGCGCAGTAGAGACGATTAAACACCTTGGGATGCTTGGACAACGCTTCCGAAAAACTGTCGCCGCTCTCCACGCGGGTGCAGACATCTTTGATGCAGTCGCGCATCGCCTTGTTCTGCGTCTGGTCAGCCAAACCTTGAAGCGATGTCACCATCGCCAGACCCGCATCAATCATTGTTGCAAGCTGTCGCGTGAAGATGACAAGATCTTGCAGCGGCACATTACCGCCAGCAGTGCGGCCCTTCTTGGCCAATTTTTCCTGGATGGAGACGACAAGCAGATTGCGGTTCAACAGCGCGGCGATAGCGGCCTGCTCTGTGGCGGCATCCATGGTACTTCTGAGTTCGCGGCCTGTCCCGGTCTCTCGCGCAACGTAGGCAAATGACGGCATAAATAATTTTTTGGTTGTGTCTCACGACAATCCTGCAACCCAAGAACCGCACAGACTCTGGTTACAACACGGGCGTCGTCCCTCTCCGAAAAGCAACACCTATTCCAACTGGCGCGCGGAGGTGTTTTGAAGTCAAGTCATGCAGCGGGCATTGAACTTACTGAAAAACGCAATCGTGAGCGCGTGTTGGCGCTGCCCCAAGACGGAACAAACGCTGCCTGCTTTTCAGAAATTGAAAAAACTTGTTGTCAAACACCCATGATTTCCATATCAATCCTGCAAATGCACCACGGTGGTGCCAGGGAAAAACTGTTTTTTTCCCACAATGCAATGTACGAAACAGGTACAAAACAAAAACAAACATACGTTACGGAGGAACCAAAAAATGAAGTTTAATAAATGGACGTTGGGTCTGGCAGCCGTCGGTGCAGTGAGTCTCACCTCGGTCGCTCAGGCAGAAGAACGAATGATGCTCAGTGGCTCCCAAGCCGCAGCCGGTCTCACATCCACCACCATCAGTGGTTATGTGGACACATCCGCTCATTGGAACATTGGACGGGATAACGTTACTGGGCCTGACACTGCTGGACTCATCGGCCTCGGCGGTGGCAAGCAAGACGGGTTCAACCTGAACGTCGTCCAAGTGAGCCTCTCCAAAGCTCTCGACGAAAGCGAATGGGCTTCTGGCTATCGCGCTGACCTTTGGTTTGGACCAGACGCGATTAGTCTTGGCACCAGTTCATTCGCTGGCGCAGCGACATCCGACTTGGCCATCCGTCAAGCTTATGTTGCGCTCCGCACTCCCGTTGGTAACGGCATTGACTGGAAAATGGGCGTATTCGACACCATCGTCGGCTACGAAACCCTCGAATCCGGCAACAATCCGAACTACACTCGCTCCTTTGGTTTCACAATGGAGCCGACCACGCATACTGGTTTACTCGGCACGTATCGCTTCTGCGATAGTTTGTCCGTTTCCGCTGGCGTTGCGAATACTTACGGTGCCAAAATCAACAACCGATCTGGCGTATCTGCTGGCGGCGAATCCCGTAAGACCTACATGGGTTCAGTCGCTATGACCGCTCCCAGTGATTGGGGTTGGATTGCTGGTTCATCGCTCTATCTCGGAGCCATCTCTGGCGCGGACACGGCACAAACACCACAAAGCCGTGAACACTTCTACGCTGGCTTGACGCTTGCAACACCAGTTGCTGGCTTGAAGGTTGGTGCTTCCGCTGACTATTCACATCTCCGGCATGATACGGCAGGAATTGAAAACGCGTATGCTTACGCTCTGTATGCATCATTCCAAGCCACTGAAAAGTTGAGCCTGCATGGTCGTGCAGATTATGGTGCTCTGCAATCAGCCACTGCTGCCGTCCCCGGTAATCCCCGCACTGACGCAACTGCTCTCACACTCACAGCTCAATATGACCTGTGGAAAAACGTAATCAGCCGCGCTGAACTGCGTTGGGATCACAATGACAACGCTCTTTACAACGTAAATGGCGGTCCTGTTAAAAATACCTATCTCGCTGCTCTGAACATCATCTACAAGTTCTAATCTGAGTTAGACTCACGACCCCTTCCGGGCAACCGGAAGGGGTTTTTCATTTTCAGCATCCAGCCATAAACCAACGTCTTTCGGAAATCCGCCCATCGGAGCGCCGGTCTGTGACCGGCTTTTGCGGTGGGAAGACAGCACTGCCGTTGAATTAATTGAAATGACTGAGCCGTGATTCGGTGAACTCCATAGGAGTGGCATATTTATAGAAACGCCACCCACAAATGCCCAAGCCCCGTCGGGGCGGCATAAACGGGAGGATGTCGCTCCTACGGAGCTTTATCTTCATGCAGAGCGGTATCTACAAACATGTCGCCCCTACGGGGCTGGGATTACGCCTCACGATTGGTGGAAACCTCGGCTGCCTCAATAAACCCGCATCGTGTCCAGCACCGCTTTGATGCGCGGGACTTCGTGCGTGCGGAACAGGTCGGTTTTCCCCAACGCGGCCAGCACTGCGAAAAACGGTTCAGCACTGCGCACTTCTTCGCCGAAATACTCGAACGCATGGGGCAATGCGTGGCAGATGGGAAATCCCAGCGTTCGCAAACGGAAGCTGTTCAGGAAAATAGTCATCTGATGTCGCACACGCACCGCGCTGTCCTGAAGGTTGCGGTAGTAGAAGCCGAGGCCGGGATCAATGAAGATGCGTTTCACGCCGTTGCGCTGCGCGGTCTCGATCTGGCGAGAGAAGAATTCCTGCATCATCGGGATGGGATCGGCGCTCAGATCAAGGTCGCCGACTTCGCGGACGTTTTTGCCCTGCACGAAACAGATGATCACGGCGGCATCGTGAGCGGCCACGGTGCGAAACAATTCCTCCGAGCCTTCCGTGCCAGTGAGGTTGAGGATGTTCGCCCCGGCTTCGAGACAGGCGCGTGTGACGGCGGGTTGATACGTCTCCACGGAAACGAGCACGCCTTCCGCGCACAGTTCACTGATGACGGGGATCAACTTGGAATTCTGCCCGGCATCATCCACGCGCGCCGCTTGAGCCAGCGTGGATTCCGCGCCCACGTCAATGATGTCCGCGCCTTGAGCTGCGAGAACGCGTCCGCGTTGGATGGCAGCTTCCGTGGAAAGACAAACGCTTTCGCGATACCACGAATCCGCCGAGAGATTGACCACGCCCATGATTGCAGGGCGATGACTGGGCGCATTGAAATGGAACGATTTGCCGCCAATGGAAAACTCTTTCACGCGTGTGGCGGCGGCGGAGCGGTTTTTCTCCAAAAGCTCGGAAAGATGTTCGAGTGTCAGCACGCGTGGAAAATTGTAAATCCAAAATCGAATGGTGCGTCTGGCGGGACTCGAACCCACGACCCTCTGCTTAGAAGGCAGATGCTCTATCCAACTGAGCTACAGACGCGACCGGAACGACATTAGCGACGGGACGGTTAACGTGCAAGCGTCGTTCAACTGTTGGGCCGTGACTGGGCGCATCTTGACACTGCCCCCGATTGCGACTCTGGCGGAGCGCGGCTGTGTCGTCCTCGACCAGCCGCAGCAGGTTGGAAAGCACTGGAGTCTCCAGCAATGTGATAACGCTGGGACTTTGGATTTGCTGGAGACTCCAGTGCTTTCCAACCTGCTGCGGCTGGTCGAGGACGACACAGCCGCGCTCCGCCAGAGTCGCGATCGGGGGCAGTGTCAAGATGCGCCCATGCTAGACGGGAAGGTGCGGTTCTGATGGTCATAGAATTTGCCGGGTTTTAGTTTGTCCGTCGGCTGTCCGCCTTGGTGTCGTCTCGTGGACGGCTTGTTGAATCTTTGCGGGCGGACAGATTCCATTCGTCGCGCCAACGAATCACCGGCTGATCACCCTCGAATTCCAGCGGCAGCCAGATGTAGCCAGCATTGATGGGGTCGCTCGGGTTGTTGATGTCGAACATGGCGATCCATGCGTCCGGTTTGCCCGGCATTTGAAAAACAAAAGTGCTCTGACCGCCGAAGGTTTTTTCCGGGCCAAGTTGATTGTGTGGGTTGATGCCGCGACAGGGATTTCCAAGGAACTGATATGGCCCGGTCAGCTTATCGGCAACGAACAGCCGCGCCGGATTCGGCTTCCAGCCGGTGCTGTCCGATCCCAACAGGTAATACTTTCCCTCGCGACGGAACAGCGCCGGACCTTCCGTCGCATTGAACACGCCTTCCATCACGACGTAGTCACCGGCGGGTTTCAGGCCGTCTTCGGACATGCGACCGCAGACCAACGGTTTGTCCTTCCGCCCCTTGTCCGGCTTGCGCACGGCGATGTGATAAACCGCGCCATCCGCATCCTGATAGATCGCGAAGTCGCCCGAACCGGTTTCACTGCTGCCACCGAAAAATCTTCCTTGGTATTCAAACGACCCGGTCGGCGTCGGCGCGGTTGCGACGCCAACATAGGCAAAGTCCTTGCCGGTTTTGCCCCCCTGTTCCTTGGGTGGATAAAGTTTGAAATAAAGGATGAAGCGTTTCGTTGCGGCATGGTAGATCACCTTCGGTCGGTCGAGGATGAAGGCGTCCCGCAACTCGGGAGACATACCCGGCGCAAAAACATCCAGCACAAGGCCGGCGTTCTTCCAATTCAACAAGTCAGTGCTGACATAACACCGAACCCCCGCTTCATTCTTTTCGTCCTCGGTCTTGCCCGCAATCTTGTGCGCTCCATACCAATAATATTTCCCCTCGTGAGGAACGATGCAGAAGCCGTGCGCGTTGATGTGAACGCCATCGGAATCAAGCCAAGGCAATCCCGGCTTGATCGCTTCATTTTTGACTGCCGCGACATTGTGGGTTGCGCAGGAAACGAGGCAGCAAGCCAGCGCGAGGAGCGTGGACAACGCGCGTAGCGGCAGGCATCCCTGCCTGCCGTAGAGGGCGGCATCTTGCCGCCCGGAAAAACCGTGGACTGTTGTTTGATTCATGAATTGACCAAGGCTTGTTCTTTTCCGTGCGCCATTTCCACCGGGCTGCCCCGAAAGCTTTCGGGGTACGGCAGGCAGAGATGCCTGCCGCTACAAGTTTCACGGCCACATCAGTCGGAAGAAACGGTTGCCAACGGAACTCGTCGGCAGAGTCACGCTCCACTTGTTGCTATTCAAGACCGGACTGTTCGTGACGGGCGACCAGATCGCGGACGGCGCGAGATTGGTCGTGCTGTGGAGCGAGTAGGCCGATGCCCAGTCCGGCCATGACAACACGAGCGACGGCGCGGACCACAGCGTTTCCAACGCGGGCTGCGGTGTGGCGAGAATGGTCAGCGTGACGTTATTGCCATCGCCACCGACGTAGCTGACGCGCCAAGTATAACCCGATTGGAAGAACGTGGCGTTGTTCACGAGTCCAGCGAACGTGCCGGAGACCGCATCCGTGCCGTCGTTGTCAACGATGGTGAACACGGTGTTCGTCGCGAGGCCGGGATTGGCGACGATGTTCAACGCGCCTGCCAAAGTCACCGTGCCAGAATTTCCGTTGCGCACCGCCACTTGGGAATATTGCGAGCCGACGTTTGTGCCGTTGATGTTAATTTTCAAAGTTCCGCCGGCAGAGACGACGTAGTTGCTCCAGATGGTCTGAGTTCCAACGGTCGCACCCGGCGAATGACTGCCAACGGAAATGGTGACGCGATTGCTGATGACGCCCGAGCCGCCGAACGTTCCGCCGGAGACTGTGAGCGCGCTGGCGGAAGTGCCATTGATCAACAGCGTGCCATTGCTGACAGTTGTTGAACCGGTGTAGGAGTTCGTTCCCGAGAGCGTCCATTGACCTGCGCCAGTTTTGGCAATTGCGACGGTGGCGAGTCCGCCGTTTTGAATCGAACCGCTGACCACGCCTTCTGCGTCTCCTGACAAACGAACATTCCGCGTGCTGGAATAAATATCCGTGAAAGCGATGCCGCCAGCGAGCATCAACCTGCCTGCGTCCGCCGCGATGCCGTAATCAAATCCACCGCCCAACAAACCCACGAGGCCATTCAACCGGTTCGTTCCGCCTGCGTTCACCAAGTGAACGATGCCCGCCGTCGCGCCCTCCAACTGGATCGGATTGTTGTTGGTGATGCCGTTGCTCAACCGGAGTTGGGCAGTGTTTTGGATCAGCGTGTTTCCGGCAGCAGAGCCGAGCGCGGCGGAATTGCTGGCCAAGATCGCGCCGGTGTTGATGGTCAATCCCACGAACGAATTACTGCCACCGAACACCAGCAGACCAGCACCATTCTTTTGGACTGAGCTCGCGCCTGAAATATTTCCGCTCAAAGTCAAAGTTCCGTTCGTTGAAGCGCAACCCAGTGTGACGTCATCGGACAGCGCGATCGGCCCGGCGAACAACGCCGCGCCGTTGCCTTCCAAGTCCACCGCGCCAGTCCATCCGGCGTCGCCATCGCCGCCCAACGCCAATGATTCTGCTGCGGTGTATTGCACGCCTGACGCGAACACCAGCGTGGCGCCGTTGGAAACCACCGTACCGGAAGCCGTCGAACCCAGTGCCGAGGACGACGCAGCTACCACCGCGCCGACATGAATTTCCGTCAGCCCCGTGTGATTGTTCGTCGCACCGAGGCGCACCGTGTTCGGCCCCCACTTGATGACTTTGCCGATCTTTGATGAAAGCGTCCCCGCAACTTCCACCGGCGCGAAGCCTCCGAATTGAAGGATCGTGTTGCTCGGCGTTGCCGTCACGCTGCCGTTCACGTAGAGCGTTGTCGTGGGCGTGCGACTGAAGTTGCCGAATTGCAACTGTCGCTCCGCCGTGATGTTTGCGTTGATCGTCTGAGAGTTGGTGACGGTGGTGTTGATGGTCACGCCACCGACGCCCGACGGAGCAGAGCCGAGTCGAAGTGAAGAATTGCCCGCCGCGAACACAAACGGTGGACAGCCGGGATTGTCGAAATACAGCGAGTGGCAAAAGACATCGTTCGGCAGAGTGATCGTGGCGTTGGCTGCGGGTTGATTGAACATGGCCGCGTAGCCGGTGACGGGCACACCGTCCAGTCCCCAGTTGAGCGAGTTGGTAAAGTCCCCGTTGAACGCGCCGCTCCAGCCGGGCTTTTGCGTCACACGCACGTAATCCACCAGCATCTGCGAACCGTCCAGCCCCGGCCCTGGAGTCCCGGCGAACGTGATGACCTTGGTACTAAACAAGACCGCGACAGGAATCATGCTGTTGTAATTCAACACGGTGGTGGGAGTCAGCGTGAGTTTGGCGACGCCGTCCCAATACCAGACCATCGAGTTGTCGGGACGCCAGTCCAACGCCACAACATGATAGTCGGCGCTGATGCTGGGAATGGACGCGTTGCCGCCGGTGGCCGTATGCGTCGGCGCCCAATCATGCAAGGTCATGTGACTGTCGTTGTGCTGGTGATGCGCCTCGGTGATGTCAATTTCCAGACGGTCAATCGGGTTGTTCGCGCCGCTGATGTCGCTTGGAGTGCTCAACCAAAACGCGTTGTTCAGTCCGTTCGCGCCGTTCACTTTCATCCGCGTTTCGTAGTATCCATATTTGCCAGCGTAGATCGGCGTGGAGATGAATCCCTCCTGCCAATTCGTGCCGACGGCGACCGTGGTCAACGC
>JANNAO010000206.1:0-7374 GCA_031384405.1 Verrucomicrobiota bacterium
ACTCCAATCCATCTGCTTCGGAAGAAGATCAACCGCATTTGTCCGCAGCACCTTGGCGAGCATCATCAGTTCAAAGTCGCCTACCCATCGAACACGACCCTCAATCGCCGCCACAATGCTCCGAGAAACATCCCAACCCGCCATCTGACATTTGGCAGCCAGCACGGTCTGCGACCAACCGCGCTGCTCGCGAAGTCGCCGCACTTGCGGACCTACAATGTTTTTGAAGTCTGGCATTGTCCGAATTTCCAGACTGGACACTAACAACCACTGCTTGGCAGGATGTCCGGGAACTCGGACAATTAGATGCAAGGTTTGGAAAGGTGTACGCACCACCGACCAAGGGATCGTTAATCAGGCAGGCCGTTGGTTATGAACCGGACAGATAAGATTGTCCAAGCACAGTTCGCAATAAACATTGGGTTCGGTATGAGAGAACAACAAAAACAACAACCAAAAAAACAAAATGAAAAAAAGTTCCACTCACAAAGTTCTGTTCGCAATTATCACCAGCGTTGTAGCTACCAGCTACTCGACTCAAACACTGACTGCGGAAGATATTGATTCGCAAGTAATCCATAATTACTCACAAGTCTCTTTGGGTTATAGTTACTTAGACAATGTCGGCGATACTGGCATCAATGGGCATGGCGTCATTGCGACGGCCTCGTATGAGGTGCAAAATTTCGTTTTCGGCTTGGGTGGTAGTTACCATGTCGGGGACGAGGATTTTGGAGTAGGGCTTGAAACCGATCTCTACACGATTGGCGGCAGGATTGGATATGCAATTCGCCTAGCGGACAACCGGGTAAATATCATTCCAAGTCTCGGCTTAACCTACAGTGAAATTTCCGCGAGCGTTTCTGGGTTTGGAAGCGTCAAAGAGGATGCAACGGTTATCCAGCCAAGCATCACCGTCAGCTACGCTTTCAATAACCGGTGGAGCATCAATGCTGGCTATCTCTATGGCCGTGATTTGGACAGTGATATTGATAGTCATGCGATCAGTGTCGGTACTCGTATTGCGCTTGCCGAGCGCGTTGGGTTCGACGTCGGCGTGGTGTTTTTGGAAGAGTATGGCTTCGGCGGTATAAATGCTGGTGTTTCATTCCACTTCTAACCTTCAATTTCTGCCCGCTCTATTTGCGGGTAGGATTCCTCTATTAAGGCCACAGGTCATCCCTGTGGCCTTAAACGATTAGAGCCAGTCAATGGCGCGGCAATAATTTATTTAGGCAAGACAACAACATCCGTGTATCCACAAAAAATGTGCTCGTTACGGCGGAGAAGCGGCGGTGAACGCTCTCTTACGCACCCAACATCTTCCTAAACTCCGCCTCGTCCAAAATCTTCACGCCCAACTCCTGCGCCTTGGTCAGCTTCGATCCCGCTTCCTCTCCCGCCAGAACAAAATCTGTTTTCTTGCTCACGCTGCCGCTGGTCTTGCCGCCAGCGGCTTCAATCATCGCCGTTGCTTCCTCGCGTGACAGCGTCGGCAACGTGCCGGTCAGCACGACAGTTTTCCCGGCGAATGGGCCGGACGACGCTGTTGCTGTAGTGCGAACCAACTCATTCTCCGGTTTAATGCCCAACTCGCGGATGCGGGCGAGAGTTTTCTTCCCCGCTTCAGACGCGAAGTAATTCAACACACTCGCCGCCGCCACCGGCCCGACTTCCGGCAACTTTGCTTTCAATCCGCCCGCTTCCAATCGCGCTTCGATCTCCGCAATCTCGGCCTTGAGTTCAGCGTCACGCTTCTCGCGGGCGGCTTTCTCAGCGTCACTCTTCGGAGGATTCTTGCGCGAACGCGGGCTGATCTCGGCGCGTTCGGATTCCTTCGTACCGAGCGCGAGGACATCACGCAGCACGACAGAGTTCGCCAAGGCTTCAATCGTCTCGTGCGTGGCGGCGAGTTGTTTGGCCGTCGTCTCGCCCACATCGGAAATCGCCAGCGCGTGAATCCAGCGATGCAACGGCGCGGTCTTGGCGCGTTGAAGAGCTTCGAGAATCTTCGTGGCATTCTTCTCGCCGAACGTGCGCGGTTCTTCGTCCGTGCCGAGGTTCAACTTGCCCAGCGTCTCCAGTTTCAGATCGAACAAGTCCAGCGGGTCTTTCACCAAACCGCGCTCGACGAGAGCTTCAGCCACGATGCCGCCGAGCGATTCGATGTCCAACGCCTTGCGTTGCGCGAAGTATTCCACGCGCCGCATGAGTTGCGCAGGGCAACCGGCGACATTCTGGCAACGCCAGAACACCTCATTGGATTCCCGAACATTCAAAGTTTTCTTTGTCCTTGTTGCGGGTTCGGGAGCAAAAAGGTGCAGGTCAATCGGCAGCACTCCGGATTCTGTCATCACGAAGTTGTCTGGGCGCGCGTCCAAGATCACGATGCCATCCACCTCACGACCCCAGCCGTAGAATGCGTCGGGGATGCGGATAAAGCCTCGCGCTTCGAGATAGTCTGCAATGCTGGCCTCGGTCGGATGCGGCTGGTTCATGTCAGTTGCGTCCAACCATGACTGGGAGATGACCAATGAAATTCCACCGGGCGGCTGACCCAAAATCATGGATGGACCTTCCGAACACATGACGCCTTCGAGCCGGACATCATCATCAAAAATCATATTCTGAAGTCGGAACCGCCGAAGGTAGGTGACTGCATTGGCGGGAACGGAAACCCATTTTCCGTTTTGGAGTTCAGGCGTGAATCCGAATGTGCCGGGGTGAGTTCGTTTTATGGCCCGATTGTCCGTGACGCGATAGCGGACCTCATGTTCGGCAGAGCCAGTGGAAACAGAACGAAGCGAAGCCCAGTCGCTCTCAGAAATCAGGACGCCGCGCTGCTGCGACCATTCTTCGAGCCGCTGCCGCTCGCGTGCGATTTCCGAAATTCCTGTGACGCGCGAGCCTGAGTCATCACACGCTGCAAGGAGGGCGAGGACTTCTTCGCCAAGGCTGCCCGGGCCGCGCGGTCGCTCGGATGTGGCGGCAGAATTGGACTGTGTGCGGTCATTGTCATCCGCGCAATCATCCGACGTTTGGCGTGTGGAGTCAATCGTCCCTTCGCCACGCACAATCGGCCCGCCACACGCCGGACATTTGCCGCCCACAAACTTGAACAAATCAAACTCCTTCGCTCCCGCTGGCCGCTTCGTCTTCAACACCTCCAGCACTTCAGGAATCACCATGCCCGCTTTGCGGATGACCACAGTGTCGCCGATGCGGATGTCTTTGCGGCGGATTTCATCTTCGTTGTGCAACGTGGCGCGCGAGATCGTCGAGCCTTGCACGAAGACGGGTTCGAGTTCCGCCACGGGCGTCAACACGCCGGTGCGTCCGACTTGGATCGTGATGTCGCGCAAAATGGTTTCCGCTGGCGTGATCCACGGGATGGGTTTGTGAACAATGGCGTAGCCGGGCGCGCGCGTCTTGCTGGGAATTTTCGCGCAATCATCAAAGCGATTCACCTTCAGCACCAGGCCGTCAATCTCGTAGGGCAACTGTTTGCGCAGATCGCGCTCCTCGTCGTAGCCCGCCACGATGTCGCGACGATACACGCGCAGCACATCGGCGATGTCCTCGCACACCCACCATTTTTTCTGAGTGGGAAAACCAAACTTCGCGAGCGCGTTCAACATCGTTTCGTGTGACGTGAACGAAATCCCCTCGCACGCGCCGACAGCATAAAACACCACGCTGACCGGGCGTTCTGCGACAGTGCGCGGATCAAGTTGCTTGAGCGAACCAGCGGTGGCGTTGCGCGCATTGGGCAATGTTTTTTCACCGGCGGCGGCGAGCTTGGCGTTGTAGGCGTCGAAATCCTTGTTCGACATGTAAGCCTCGCCACGCACTTCGAGCAACGCCGGAGGATTCGCCATCGCGAGTTCCAACGGGATCGAGCGCACCGTCCGCAAGTTCGCGGTGATGTCGTCGCCGAGCGTGCCGTCGCCGCGCGTGACGCCGAGCACCAGCTTACCGTGGCGGTAATGCACGCTGATGGAAACCCCGTCCACCTTCGGCTCCATCAAGTATTCCACGCGGTCGCGTCCAAGCTGTTTGCTGATGGTCGTGTTGAAAGATTCCAGCGCGGCGAGCGTGTTCTCGTCTTGAAGGCGATTGCGTTTGTCGCGATCCGGTTCTTCGTCCTTGGTCGGCTGCTCTGAACCTTCCACCTTCTCCAGCGACAACATCGGTTGAAGATGTTTGACGCGAGTGAAGCCTTCGGCTGGCGCGCCACCGACGCGTTGACTGGGCGATTCCGGCGTGACGAGTTCAGGAAAGGCTTTCTCCAAATCCTGCAACTGTTTGAACAGCGCGTCGTATTCAAAGTCCGTGATGTCCGCCTTGCCGACGACGTAATAGGCGTGGTCGTGGCGGCGAATTTCCGTGGCGAGTGTCGCGTGATGTTTCTGGGCGGCGTCGAGAGTCACGCGGGAATTGTTTCGGCATTAAGCCGCAGTGGGAAGATTTTTCTCGCTTCACGTTGGCTTAAGGTTCGTTCGCGTAGAGTCGCGCCATGAAGACAAACCTGTTCCCACTTTCACTCGCACTCGCGGCCACGGTTTCATTTGTCGCCGCTACCACTCACGCCCAAGACCCGCGCACCAATTCTTGGCTGACCACTTACTCCGGCAAATACGCCCGCATCTACACCAATGACGTTGCCAAGACCAACGGCGTCTCCGGCACGACGTGGGGCAACGGCGCGCAGAATCAAACCACGCCCGTTTACGTCGGGATACAGGAAGTGTATTCGTCAGCGAGCTGGGTTTATATCCGCAGCACAGGGCTTGGCAGTCACACAATGGGGCCGTGGTATAACGACGCCACACGCACCACGGCGTTCGTCAACATGCCCGCCAATCAGAAAGTGCTGTATCGAATCCCGCGCGTGCCGACGATTCCGGTGACAAAATCCACCGCGAACGGCGAGGTCGGTTACATGGTGGATGGCGTGAAGATGTTCGATGCGCGTGACGCTGTGTCCTACATCAACTCCACCGGGCAGGATGGCAATCCGCCGGGCATGGGTTCATCCGGCGACGGCATCTGGAATCGCGACGCCTACGTGAACGAAGCCATCACGTTCGATCCATCGCTCGCTCATCAGCAAAACACCGGCGTCTATCACTATCATGCCTCGCCGCTGGCGTTGCGCTATCTGCTCGGCGACAACGTGAACTTCAATTCCACCAACAAGCTCTACACGCCGAACACGAATGCGCCGACGAAACATTCGCCGATCATCGGCTGGGCGAACGACGGTTTCCCGGTCTATGGCCCGTATGGCTATTCCAGTGCGAGCAATTCCGCGAGCGGCCTGCGCCGGATGATTTCCGGGTTCGTGCAACGCGACGGCTCTAACGGTACGACGAATCTCAACGTCACCGGGCGCACCTCGCTTCCCGCTTGGGCGCAACGGACGCAAAACCGCACCACACTCACCGCCGCACAATACGGCCCGAACGTGAACGCGACTTTCTCGCTCGGTCGCTACACCGAGGACAACGATTACCTCGGCGACCTCGGCCAGACGCAGGGCGTCGGCTTCGATCTCGACGAATACAACGGGCGCTGGTGCGTCACGCCAGAATTTCCCGGTGGAACTTACGCTTATTTCAACGTCATCTCCGCCAATGGCAATCCCGCGTATCCCTACAATATTGGCCGCCAATACTACGGCACTTCCACGGCAGGCGCGGTCACGACGATCACGGAAACCGTCGTCACCAACTTTATCGGCGGGCCAAAACTTTCCCCGTCGCTCAACAAACCTTCCGTCAACAACGGCACCGTGACATTGACGTGGAGCGCGATTGAAGGCGGAACGTATCGTGTGGAATCCTCGACGAATCTCACGACGTGGACGACGAACATCACTGGCATCGCCGCCGTGTTGAACACTGGCAGCAACACCATCGCCAGTGCTGACAGCAAAAAGTTTTATCGCGTGGCAATGACCGCGCTGGCCACCTACGATCCTGTGAGCGGCACAAGCGGCGGTGGTGGCGGGACGTTCCCCGTGCCCGGCGGCAGCGTGAGTCGCGGTTCGGGCACGAACATCACATTGACCATCACGCTACCCGGCACGCCGCCATCTCCGCCTGCCAACGCGCCGATCACGAGCGTCACGATGGGTTCGCTCACCGCCACGAGCACGTCCTACACAACGCAGGGCACGGTGCTAGCGAACTTCACGATCCCAGCCAACGCCACGCTCGGCGCGCAGAATGTTGTGGTGACATTCAACATCCCGGTGTTCACGTTCGCCGGCGGATTCACGATCAATCCATGATTACCAAACTTTGTCCCACGTGGGACAAAGTTTGGTCGGAGCGGAAATCATGTGTCGCTCCGGCCCGCTGTTGATTTGAGAAGCGGCACGCACCAACATCCAACTCCAATGAATCGCGAGTGAACCACCAGTGAAGCACCAAGCGGCAAACTTCAATCAGAACACTGACGTTGGCTTTTGCCATCGACGGAGTGTGGCCGTCCTCGGCCACAGCAACGTGAAAGCAGGAGTGATTGAATATGTAATGCAGCTCGGTTGGCACGTGTTGCTGCGCCCGAGGACGGGCGCACTCCGCTCGCTGATGGTTCACTCGCGATTTATCGGAGTTGGTGTTTGGATGTTCTCTGGATGTTGGAGCTTGGTGCTTGGAGCTTCTTTAGAGTTGAGCATCACTCCCAAGTTCTCCGGTGAAGCGATCCAGTCCGACTCGCTGCGTTACAAAACTTCCGCCGGAGAAAACTTCTCCATCACCCGCGTCAGCTATCTGTTGAGCGGCTTCGCGGTACAACGCGCCGACGGTTCATGGATCGAACTCACAAGCCAGATTGCTTGGCTGGACATGGAGCGCGGCCATTCGTCCCATCGCGTCGCATCCGTCCCATCCGCCGAGTACCGCGCCATCCGCTTTGCCATCGGCCTCGACGAAAAACAAAACCACTCCGACCCCGCGCAATACGCGGCAACGCACCCGCTGAATCCAAACCTCAACGGCCTGCACTGGGATTGGCAAGGCGGCTACATTTTCCTCGCGCTGGAAGGCATGTGGCGCAATGCCGCTGGCTCGCTCGACGGCTGGTCCTATCATTTCGCCCGCGACACCAATCGCACGCTCATCACCCTCGCCACCGCGCTCAATCTCACCAACGACACACGCCTCGAATTGGATTTCGATCTCGCCACGCTACTCAACGCGCCACGCCCGCTCTCGTTCCACAAGGACGGTTCGTCCACTCACTCGCGCGTGGGCGACCCCGTTGCTGCCGCGCTGGCAGCAAATTTGCCCGGCGCATTTCGTGTCCACCAAGTCAGCACCGGTGGGGCGAGCGTCCTCGCGAGCCGGGGCGAATCTGAAACTGACG
>JANNAO010000211.1:0-2154 GCA_031384405.1 Verrucomicrobiota bacterium
ACTCCAATCAACTGCTTCCTACACCCCCAACCAAAACACGTTTGGTGCGTAGGCCCTGCCCGGCTCTGACCTTTCGCTTGACCCCTGCCCTGCTTCTGGCGCAAATACTGGCAGCAATAATTTTTCCATGAGCTTCAAACACCAATTTCGAATCGCGCTTACTCTGATCGCCATCATCATCACGGGTTGCGCCACGCCTAAACCACCGCGTGTCGGATCGTTCGCTCCGCGCACGGGGGATGAGATCGTCGTCGCAGGGCATTACGTCCACACCGGCACACCAGTTGTGCTGTGGACGGATCCGGGCGGTTACGATGCGTATCGTGTGGAGAAACGTTTTGTGCCCTTTGAAGATTCAGGTTGGCAGACAGGAACGAACGATTCCAACAACGCCACCAAACCAAATCGTTATGACATCCGTAAGAACGCGCTGACGGAGGAAGAGATCGAACGCGTGCGCGGTGGCGGTTGGGATTTGCCCACGTTGCAACGCGTGGTGGATCAATTCGTCCTGCACTTCGATGTGTGTGGTGTGAGCCGGACATGTTTCAAAGTCCTTCATGATGGTCGCTGCCTGAGTGTTCATTTCATGCTCGATATTGATGGCACGATCTATCAAACGCTGGACTTGAAAGAACGCGCATGGCACGCCACAACTTCCAACAGCCGTTCCGTCGGCATCGAGATCGCCAACATGGGCGCGTATCGCAACGTCGAGGGCAGCGCGTTGGAAAAATGGTACGCCAAAGACGATGACGGTCGCACGCGCATCACGCTTCCCGAACGGCTCGGAGATGGCGGCGTGCGCACGACGAACTTCATCGGTCGCCCGGCGCGCAACGAACCCGTGGTGGGCGAGGTTCAAGGCGAGACGTTGACTCAATATGATTTCACGCCGGAGCAATACAAAGCTCTCGCGCACCTCACCGCCGCGCTCTCGCAGGTGTTGCCCAAGATCAAATGCGATTACCCGCGCGACGCGGAAGGCAAACTCGTCACTCACAAACTCGACGATGAAACGCTGGAGAATTACCAAGGTGTGCTGGGTCATTTCCACGTCCAGAAGAACAAGAATGATCCCGGCCCTGCGCTGGATTGGGATCACGTCATCAACACCGCGCGCGAACTCACCGCGCCAAAACCTGTACGTCCAAAGCTCGCGCCAACGGGCCGAGGCAGGCAGCCGTTTTAACCTAATGCCTTTCGGAAATAGAACATGCGACATACCAAGTGAAACCAGAGATGCGTCACCGTTCGCCAACCCCAACGGGGTTGAATCATCTAGCCCAGGGTTGCGAGGAACGAGCTACCCTGGGAAAAGACGCCCTAGTTCATCAACCCTGTAAGGGTTGAAGCCGGGTGAACAATGGATGATGCAACCCCGTTGGGGTTGGGATCGTTGTTGTCGGTTTCCTAGGGTAGCTCGTTCCTCGCAACCCCAGGCTGATTGATGGAATCCCTTTGGGATTCTAAGAACGAATTTCCGAAAGGCATTAAGTGCTAACCAAGCAGGGATGAATGGATTGGTGGATTCGTCCTGCGCGAGGTTTCATTTATCCAAATATCCATTTATCCATCCATCCGCCGATGCGTCCTTTTACGCTCCCCCTTCCAATCACTCCCGGAAATTATAGATGCGGTGCTGTTCGCTTCGTCGTTTCATGTCAGCGTGAATAGAGGAACATCAGATTCAACTCACGCCAGCAACAGCACTACGTCGGACTTGGGTTCGCCAGCAGAGTGGGCCGAGCTTGGACTCGAACTTGTTTCAAGCTTGATTGAGTCTCTCGCAGACCTTTAACTCTGACCAGCTAACCAACCTAACGAGGATCAAATGCTGAACCACGCAATCTGTCCGGTCGTTGAACAAGCAATTCTCATTTTGGCGGAGCGCGGCTGTGGCAAAGCCCAGCCGCAGCCCGAGAATATGAGAATCCACCTGATATGGTGCGGGAGTGCTGCGGCTGGTCGAGACGACACAGCCGCGCTCCGGGTCAAAATGAGAATTGCTGGCGAGTGGGGCGGTGAGGTTGCGCCCCGAAGGCACCAAGGCACGAAGTTGAGTAACCGCAGAGAGCGCAGAGAACGCGGAGACTTCTGTAAAATTTGTCCTCGTCCGGTAGCGGCGGTCGGTGACCGCCGTTCGGCGCTCAC
>JANNAO010000229.1:0-4824 GCA_031384405.1 Verrucomicrobiota bacterium
AAGAATGAATGTCGTAAGCATCCACTCACCCCGCTTGCGTGCCTCTACTCCATCGACCCCATTAGTGGGACAGGCGTCACGCCTGTCCTGTAGCGCGTGGAAATCGGACGGCCAACCAGACAGGCGAGACGCCTGTCCCACGAGGGAAGCCGCATCCGCCGCTTAGAAATCCCTGTGGACACACTCAAATTCAAACTCACCATCGCCTACGACGGCGCGGCGTATCAGGGTTGGCAAGTCCAGAAGACCGGCACGGGCGTGCAGGAAAAAGTTGAGGAAGCCATCGGCAGTCTGTTCACGAGCAAGCCGCGTCTCCACAGTTCCAGCCGCACGGATACGGGAGTTCACGCGCTGGGAATGGTGGCGCACTTTGAGTTACCGCGCGCGGAATTAAAGATGCCGGAACGCCGGCTCGCTCTCGCCATCAACGCCAGATTGCCCGACGACATCCGCGTGCAAGCGGCGGTTCGCGCGCAAAAAAAGTTTCACGCGCGCTTCGACGCCACGGGCAAGCAGTATCGTTATCACGTCTGGAATCATCCCGTCATGAATCCGCTGCTCCGCCACATCGCGTGGCAAGTCCCACGCACGCTGGATTTCACCGCGATGCGTCACGCAGCAAAGATGTTGGTCGGGCGACACGACTTCCGCTCGTTCACTGCGAATCGCGGCGACAATCTGGAAGATGCCGTGCGCCGACTCACGCGTTGCGACATCAAGCGCAGCGGAGCGCATGTCACGTTCATCATCGAGGGTGATGGTTTTCTCTACAAGATGTGTCGCGGCATCGTGGGCACGCTGGTGCAGATCGGTTACGGAAGATTTCCAGCGAGCGAGATCAAGACGATGCTTGAGCATAAGAACCGTTGCTCGGCAGGAATGAACGCACCCGCGCATGGATTGGTGTTGGTGAAGGTTTTTTATTCAACGCAAAGACGCAAAGCAGCAAAGACGCAAAACGAAGAGGTCGCATGAACATCGTCCTGCTCGAACCCGAAATCCCGCCGAACACTGGCAACGTCGCGCGGCTTTGCGCGGCGACGCATTCGACGCTGCACCTGATTGAGCCTTTCGGATTCAAGCTGGACGATGCCTCGCTCAAACGCGCAGGGATGGATTATTGGCAACATGTCGCGTGGCATCGTTGGGCCAACTGGCGCGAGTTCGAGGCGGAATTTTCGACTGACGCACGCGTGTGGTTCATCGAATCTGACGGGCCGAGGCTCTATTCAGATGTCGCATTTGGTCAGGATGATTACCTCGTGTTCGGACGCGAGACGGCGGGTTTGCCGAAACAACTGCTCGAACAGAACCGCGAACGCTGGCTGCGCATCCCGATGTTCAACCCCGAAGCACGGTCGCTGAATCTGTCGAATTGCGTGGCGTTGGTTTTGTTTGAAGCACTGCGGCAGAGCGGATTCTCAGGTGGCAAATGAAAACTCCCCGCACAAGCGAGTCCGCGAACATCGTCTTCTACGACGGCGTGTGCGGATTGTGCAATCGAACTGTGCAATTTGTTTTGAAGCGCGATCAGGCGCGGAAAATCGTCTTCGCTCCGTTGCAAGGTGAGACTGCGAAGCGACGCGTTGATCTGCCAGACGATTTGAGGAGCATCGTGTTTGTGATGAATCACGGCACGGCGCAGGAGGAAATCTATTTCCGCTCGGATGCCGTGCTGCGAATCCTGGATCAACTCGGTGGCTTCTGGCGCGTGGTGTCGTGGCTGAGAATCATTCCGCGCCCGCTGCGTGACGCCATCTACAACGCAATCGCTCGACGTCGCTATCAGTGGTTCGGCAAGTTCGACAAATGTCGCGTCCCGTCTCCAGAAGTTCGAGCCCGCTTTCTACCGTAAGACTATTTCATCGCGCACCGCTCCACGCGCAACTCATCAAACCAGACTGGCGTCCCCGCAAACGGACTGCCCAGCACAGACGCCTTGCCCGCCACTGGCTCTTCCTTTTCGTCGGCGGAAATCGTCCACTCCTTCGGCTCGCTGCCTGCCTGCCAGGCCTTGCCTTCGATCTTCCACTCGCCGGGCTTAATCGCGCGAATCTGTAAGCGCACTTGCGTCCACTCGCCGGACTTCCAATCGAACGCCAGCGTCGCCTTCACCTCGGCATCGCGCAACAGTTCCAACGATTTCTTGCCCGGCGACACTTGCAACTTCCATCCGCTCACGCCGCCGAGGCCGACACCAAACGTCGGCGCGCGACGTCCCTTGCTCGTGCCGAAAATCTTCGCGCTCACCGCGATGTTTTCCTTTTCCGCGGATCCGAACTGCACCGCGTAGCTGTCCAGCGGCGCACCCGGAAGTTCCAACACCTTGTTCGTCCCGTCCGCTTTCGCTGTGAACTCGCCGCCAACTACCATCAGATCATCCGGCACTTTGCCGACCTCGGCTTTCTCAAAATTATTTTCGTAAAGAGGCTTTACCGCATCCGCAGCGAGAGAAGCACCGCAACAAACCAGCAGTCCACAAAGTAAAATAGTTTTCATCCGTGTTAATCTGTGAAATTCGTGTCTAAAATTATTCGTTCCGTAAAGCCTTCAACAAATCTCCGCGCACCGCAAACCGCGTCGCCGCCCAAGTCCACAGCGCGCCATTCAACAACACCGCGCCCAGCGTGATCGCCAGTGACATCACCGGCAATCCGCTGTTCGCCGAAAGCAGTGCGGGCAACACCGCCACTGCCGCCGCGATGATTCCCAACGCCAGCCCCGCGATCAACAACGCACCGTTCTCGATCAACAACAACCGCTGCACTTGCACCTTGCGAAAGCCCACAGCCATCATCACCGCCAGTTCGCCGCGACGCTCCAACACATTTCGCAACACCACGATCCCCAACCCCACGCTGCCGAGCAGCAGACCGAGTCCGCCCAAAACTTGAAATGTTCCGAGATACGTGTTCTGCACTGCGTTGAATTGGTTGAGCCTTGTGACTGTCGGCGTCAGTTCTAGCCCCACATCTTGCATCGCTCGCGACAATGTGGCTGACACCTGCGACACGGCGTTCGACGGCGCATCCACGAGAAACATTCGATAACCGCTCTCGCCGGGAAACCGTTTCACGAACTCCGCTTCATCAATGATGAGTTGCCCCTGCAAGATCGAGTTCGCCACCGCGCCGACGATCCGCACTTTGAACGGCTGGCCGCGCTCGTCCACGTAATCAATCGTGTCGCCGACTTTCTTCTTCATCGCCCACTGGATGGAGTTGGCATCGCCGATGGCGGGAATCACCGGAATATCAATACGATCGAATTTGATTCGCTGGTAGAAGAGCAAATTCAATTCGCTTGTGGGAACTAGACCCACGTTGGCTGATAAGAGAAACCAGTTTCTTACTGGTGATAATTCTCCCAGCGTTTTTTGAAAAGCAAACCGTCCCTCCAACCTCTCCGGTTTCACGCCCAACAACCTCGGCTTCTGCGCCGCGTTCAAATTCAAACAACTCGCCTCGTCACCAGCACGCACACGGAATGGAACAACATTCACGCCCGCCAAATCTTTTTCATCCAGCGCAAAAAACTCCCGACCCGACTGCGAATTCAAATCATGCACGATGGGCATCGTTGTCTCGCCGATCAATGCAAAGCCGCCCGTGCCAGAAGTTCTTTGCGTCGCATCTCGATTCGCATCCAAACGAAACACGCCGATGCTCACGATGAGAAAACTTCCACACGCCAGCATCGCGATGGTGGCGAGACTGCGCTTGCGCCGCCGCGCACAACCGCGCAGAGCGAGAGAGCCGAGAGTAACGCGGCTACCCCTCACGCGGTCGCCGCTGTGCGGGATCACCCTCTCCCCATCGGATGGGGAGAGGGACGGGGTGAGGGGACTTCCGGACATCTGAGAAAGCTTCGCGCTTGCAAACGCCAGTCCTGCAATTAAAACCAGTGCGCCCGCGCCAAAGAACGCGCCCGCATTCGCCATATCGCCTTTTGCCAAAGTCCAGCCGACCAATCCCACCGCGCCGACGAGCGCGAGCCATGCTTTGGAGTGCGGTGACTTGTCACCGCTTTTCCCCCTTGGGCGACTGGTCGCCCAAGCAGTGCCGCGCAGAGCGGCATGCCGAACCATCGCAATCACGCGTCTCGAAAAAGTTGCCCGCGTCTCCACGCTCGACGGCGACAAGTCGCCTGCGGAAAGCGGTGACGAGTCACCGCACTCCAAATCCGCGCCGGTCAACAGTTGCATCGCAGGCCGCTTCACAAACTTCCGCAATGCGAGCCAGATGGTGATGGTTGAAACTACCAAGCTCGCGAACACGCCCAGAACGAGCGTCTGTCCCGTGACATGAAAACTCAATGCAGTGCTGCCCACGGCCTCGCTCCAAGCGGTGTTCAATCCGTGCAGCATCGCCTTCGCATAATAGATTCCGCCAACCGCGCCGATCACACCACCGATGAACGCCAGCACCACACCTTCACGCAGAAAAAGTTTTCGCACCTGTTTCGGGGTGAATCCGAGTGCGAGCAGTGTACCGATCTCCGATGCGCGCTGTTCGAGGCCGAATTGGAACAACATCGCCATCAACAACAACGCTGCGCCGATCACGAAGAAGCTGAAGCCGAGAAACAGTCCGCCGAAATCCTGCGAGCCTTCGGCGGCCTTGAGCGCTTGCTCGCGCACTGGTTCGAAGCGCAGGCCGAGTTCCTCCGGCTTGAGATTGGCGAGGATTTTCTTTTCGAGAGCTTCTTTGTAGGCGGCGGCGGTGGTCAGGTTGGAAGTTGAATGTTGAATGTTGAATGTTGAATGTTGTTTTGATTCACGCCCGCCCTCACCCCAGCCCTCTCCCCCGGGGAGAGGGAGCGGCG
>JANNAO010000556.1:0-10605 GCA_031384405.1 Verrucomicrobiota bacterium
CCTTGCTGAGGAGGCGACTGTAGGCTTCCTGCGTGAGTTCCGAGGCGTCATCAGAATTTCCGGCAAGGCTGTAACCGAACGCGTAGAGCGGCTCGTAATAAGCCGCCACCGCCTGCTCGTAATCCTCTTCGTTCACCTTGCTATGACAGACGGGCGGGAAGGTTTATTCCAGTAAATTCCATCGGATTTTCAGCCGACTTGATCTCATATCACCCGCTTCACGGCGTCACGACGCGATAAAAATATCGTCCGGCTGGCGCGTTGGTGTGGATGAACTGAGTGATGTTGGTAGAGCCAGCATTGGTGCGGATGGCCGTCCACGAAGTGAGATTGGTTGAACCCAGCACGCGATAGTTGCGTCCGGGCTGGGTCTGGTAGTTGAATTGAAAGTTTGCTCCCACGCGCTGGGCATTGGTCATCACAGGAGGAATCACCGCAGGTTGCACGGCGTCAATCGCGGCGCGGAAGTTGAGAATCTCCGTGCTGAAATCCGTGTCGCCAAAGCCGAGGTGATTCACGAGCACGCGCCACGGTGTGTGCGTGGGCGAATTGGTGACGCCGTTGATGGCGACAAAAATCGGCTGCCCGCTGGACTGGAACGCCGTGCGCACGGGGGCGCCAATGCCGTAGTCGTTGCACACAGGCGTGGTGGCGGAAAGGTTTTGATTCACGTAGCTCGTGGTCTGCGATTGGAATGAACCGGAAGATTCCTGGTTCACGAACAGATACAGCACCGGCACACCGTAGGGATTTCCGCTGCGCGACTCGTACCAGTCCACGATGCCCGAATCAATCTGCGGCACGGCGGCGGTGCAGAACGGACACCAGACCGCGAACCACTCGATGAAAATGATGTGGCCAGGGAAGTCCCGAATCTTCACCTGTGCCCCTACGGGAACGTTCATGCCGTCCGGTCGCGTGAACGCGCGCCGCGCGACAAAGGTGAAGTTCGTAACCGTGTCGCCAACTTGATAAAGCGCGGCGGGCGCGGTGTCGGCGGTGACGAGTATTGCGAGCGCGAGCAACAGGGCGCGCGGCTTCGCGCCGAGTTGTTGAAGGAGTAATTGAGTATTCATTTTTGATTCGGGTTTTGGTTCAGAAAGAAATCGAGCAGGCGGCTTGGACGGAAATCCAGTCGCGATCTTGGTAAAGATTGGTGAACGGGCGCGTGCCCACTTCCACCGCTTCATAATCAGCGTGGATCGAAGCGACGCTGAGGCTCGCCGAGACATTATCGCCCGCGTAACGCACACCGATGCCGCCCTGCCGGGTCTGGACGCCCGGCGCGGCGGTGGAGATGAAGGCGGAATTTTCAATCTCGCCCGTGTCGCGATAGAACAGCCCCGACACATTCACGAACCAGCGCGAAATAAATTCGTATTCCAAAGTCGCTCCCGCAAACCATGCCCGGAGTTCCGGTTCCTCGCGCGTGTAACCACCGATGGTGCGGGCGACCCAGTGTTCGCCGAGCGCGAGGTTGATGGAGTTTCGGAACGAGTAGCGGGTTTCGCGGCCCGTAGTGTGCGTGGTCTGGAACTCGTTCAACATGCGGACGCGGCGATGAAGAACGTTTTCAAACTTGAGCGCGGGCGACCACGTCTCAAGTTCGTCCCGGCCTTTCAAAAGCGTGAAAACGGGAAACGGTTCGATCTCGTAACCGGGCGCGATCTCGTCGTGCCCGTAGTAGAGCGTGAGTTCCGCAAAGCCCGTCGCGGGCAGATATTCCCAGCGCAACCCGGTGGAAACATTGTAGCCGCGCGGATCAGGCGACTCATATTCGGGCAGGAAGCTGAACTGTTGCTTGTAATAATTCGCGAGCCAGAGCGAACGATAATCCCCAAACCCGTCCGACACGCCCGCCGCGAGCGACGCGGTGAAATCCTCGGCAAATGTTTTGCGGATGGATGCTGAGACGGCGTCGTAACGCTCGCTCACCCGTTCGGAGAAACCTAAAAAGTCGAACAACGTGAACGGTTCGTAGTCCAGCACAGCGGTGTTGTGCGTGTAGTTCAGCCGCCACTCGGTGCTGGCGTATTTCTGCCCGTAGCTCAGTGCGGTGGACGTGGTCTTGATGTCGCTCGCGAGCAGTGCCTCAAACGAAATATCAGCGCGACGTTCCACCGGCGCAGCGCCCTCAGTCACGAACATTGCGGCCTGAAGTCCCACGGGCGGTTTTGGCCGAGGCTTGATGGGATCAATGATGGCGTGGAGTTTGTTCACGCCCTCGAACCCCGCCTTTTTGTAAAGCACGCGAAAGTCCGGCTTCTCTTTCGTCGCGTGCGTGCCGTCAATCACCACGATGAACGGCGTGGCTGCGCCGCCAAGTTTTTCCAGCAACACACCGTCGAAATCATTCAGGACGAATTCCGCACCCATCTCCGTGATGTATTTGGCGGTCAGCTTGGGATTGTCCTTCTCGATGTTGATGGAGACGACGCGCACGGGCACGCCCTGCGGATTACCTTTCTTGGCGGCATAATATTTTTTGAATACCGCCTTCGAGGTCAATGGAAGCCTTGCGACACGGCGCACACCAGTAGGCAAAAAAATCCAGCACCACGATTTCACCGGCGAAGTCTGCGAGTTTCATTTTTTCGGCGGAGTCCCATTTGGGCAACTCGAAGTCTGGTGCAGGCGTGGGTTCGGCTCTGCCGATTGAAGTGAACGAAAACAATGCCGCGACTCCGAGGATGATTTCAGAAAGTGATGGACGTTTCATGATTCAGCGGCAGGAAGTACAACCAGAGTTCTGAGAGCCGCCAGAAGATGCGAAGCCCGTGGCCATCTGTGGAAACAACCGGGATGAGTTGTAGGTGAACGCGGCGGAATCTGAGAAAGTCATGTTGGGTTTGGCGACCAACCGTTGCTCGCTGGGACGCATGGTGGTGCAACCCGTCAAACTCAAGACCGTGAGTGCGGCCAAGCCAAGCAGCCCGAATAGCGGGTGATATCGCGTGGTTTTACTTCGCAAGCGGAGTCTGGTTTTCATAGTTGGCATTGATAAGAGGTCGGAGAGGGTGTTTTATTCCAAAAATAATTGGCCATGTGGCAGTTCACATGGTCGAGAGAATTCCTCGATCGGAATCCGCCTTGGGGGAGGAGGTCACTTCTTCGGCTGTCTTCGCAATTCCAAGCCAACTTTGCTGATCTCAGCCATGACTTCGCGCACGGCACGGACGGCGTAAAATAATTATCTTCGCCCCAACCGCGCGAGCAGCTTCGCGTGGATGTCGCCGAAGCCGCCGTTGCTGAAGACGCACACCACGTCGCCGGGTTGAACCTGCGCTCCAGCGTGCGCGACGATGGCGTCCACGTCCGGCAGATATGCGGCGTTCTTGCCAGCGGCTTTCAAGTCGGCCATCAAGCCTTCCGGGTTCAGGCGTTCCTCTGGTTTGAGTAACTCGAGTCGTGCGACTTGCGAAACCACCACGCCATGCGCGTCCGCGAATGAATCCGCGAGTTCCTTCTGGAAAATATTCCGGCGCGTGGTGTTGCTGCGCGGCTCGAAGATCGCCCAGATGCGCTCCTTGGCGTACTTCAGCCGCAACGCCGCGAGCGTTTCGCGGATCGCGGTCGGATGATGGCCGAAGTCGTCAATCACCGTCACGCCGCCGGAGATGCCGCGCACTTCCATGCGGCGCTTGATGCCCGTGAACGTGTCGAACGCAGACTGGATTTGTTTGTTGGACAATCCGCAATGCTTCGCCGCCGCCACGACCGCGAGCGCGTTTCGCACGTTGAATTCGCCCGCCAGATTGAGATGAAACTTCGCGCTCGGAATCTCGAACTCGCTCGCCGTCGGGCCGAGCCGCATGTTCGTGGCGCGGATGGAATTGTTTTCACCGAGGCCGAAGCGTTTCACCGGACAGAAATTCACGTTGAGCAACGGGGCAAGATTCGCGTCGTCACCGTTGCCGAGCAGCAGGCCGTTGCGTGGCACGATGCGGATGAGATGCGAGAAGGTTTTTTGTACCGCCGCGAGATTCTCGAAGATGTCCGCGTGATCAAACTCCAGATTGTTGACGATGGCGACTTCCGGCAGGTAATGGATAAACTTGCTGCGTTTGTCGAAGAACGCGGTGTCGTATTCATCGCCCTCGATGATGAACCACTCGCTGTCTGTGAACCGCGCGCCCTGCGACAGATTGTTCGGAATGCCGCCGATGAGATAACTCGGATTCAATCCGTTGTGCTCGAATACCCACGTCAACAGCGAAGTGGTTGTAGTCTTCCCATGCGTGCCAGCGACGACGAGGCAGCGTTTGCCCCGTATGAAAAACTCCCGTAACAAATCCGGCAGCGAACAGAACCGCAGTTTGTGATCCAGCGCGTATTCCGCTTCGGGGTTGCCGCGCGCGATGGCGTTGCCGATGACGACGAGGTCAGGTTTGTGTGCGAGATTTTTCTCCGCGTAACCATTCATCACGGCGATCTTGCGGCTCGCGAGGAACGACGCCATCGGCTCATAGACGTTGTTGTCTGAACCGGTGACGGTAAAACCTTTTTCCATGATGGCGACCGCTGCCGCGGCCATCGCTGTCCCGCCAATGCCGACAAAGTGAACTGATTTGATTTCTGAAAACATCGCGCCGAAGACGATAGGCAAATTTGCGACTCAGGAAAGCGGGAAGTTGAAATCTCCACCCTCTCCGCGCTGGGGAGAGGGCCGGGGTGAGGTGCTTCAACCGCTGATCTTCGCTGATTGACGCTGATCCGAAGGGCTGAAAGCCCGCAATGTGATAGCCCGGGGTGACCTGTCGCGCCGGAGCCATGCGAAGGCGGAAGCCCCGGGTTCACGTTCCCCAAACAAACCAAGCACTGGCCCGTCGCGCCGAAGTCACACGAAGGCGGATAGGGCGGAAGAAGTTTTCGACCACGAAATATTCACCCCGAAAGCTTTCGGGACACAAACGACACGAAAGGTGGGGCGCGAGCATAGCGGGCGAACTGAAAGACAAACCGCGAACCACGCCAACTATACGAACGGGTTTCAACGCAAAGTCGCCAAGACGCAGCGCAAGTTTTTCGCTCTCCGCTGTGAAACGGGGGAGAGGGCCGGGTCAGGATCAAAACTATTCCGACTGCGATGGCAGGCCGGGCGTGCGGCCTCGGCGCAGGCGCGGAGTTGTAGCTGCGGTCTGTGACCGACGGGCGCGAGCCTGTGGCGTGACGGGCAGTAACGGCGCGGTGAGTTGTTCGTAGAGACGGAAAAGAAATTCCACCCGCTCGCGGTCGGACTGGAATGGTTCGGAGCGATAACATTTTTCCACGGCGCGATCCAGTTCCGCGTGGACTTTGACCAGTTCGGGCGGCATGGAGAGCGGGTCGTAAAGGTTGGCAAGTGTGCTCATGCCACGCGGCGGTAAATGCGGTGCGCGTGCGGTAAGCACGGCCTGCGCTTTTTCTTCCACCCGCGCTCGCTGTTGAGGCGTCGGATTTGGCCACGCAAAATTGTTGTAAACGATGTTAGACGAATATCGGTAATCTGATTTGATTCGTCCGCAAACCGTGCTCATCCAAGCCATGTGCATTGACGAAGACATAACGCCAAAATGAAATGGAGTCGCATTTGGCAAACAGGAACAACTGTCATGCAGAATTACATCCGGTTCAAAATATCCAAACGGAATGTATCTACGGGTTTCGGTAGAATGTCGTGGGATGACAATATAACGAGACGTTGGCTGGCGAATCTCAGCGAACAATGAAGGTTGGTTTGCCTTCTCTCGCGTCGGTGCTTTCTTGCTCGCGAGCCGAAAGTCGCGCACAGCTTCAACCCGCTGTTTGATGCCTTCGATATTTTGAATATCAGCGGGCGAAGCGTCTTTGAGCCAAAGACACCAGCGCGGAATTGAGTGCAGGTATTCTTCGGCGCAGAGCAACGGACGGATGTATCGCCGGGCCTCGGGGTTTTCTGCGAGGAATCTTTGCCGGTCTTCTTCTTCGATGATGAGATGTCCGCCATCCGTCGGTTTGTTGCCGTATTCGCACGCTGGCACTTCACAGATTGGCTGGCTGCGAGACGACACCACGACATCTGAACCTTCGATGAGATACGGGCTGATATTCGATGCTGATGCCGCTACAACTCTCTCACCGTCGTAGTCGAAAATACGTTTGATGGTCGTATCAAAACTTGCAAAGCCAATGATGATGACATGGACGTGCGCTTTGCCGCGAGCTTCACTCGCCCAAGTAAATGTGCGGTGAGCAAAATGAATTTTAAGACCGAAGCGTTGAAACAGTGGATTCCACAAAGCGCCGACTTGTTCGCCTTGAGCGATTGAGTTGGTTGAAACAAAGCCGACGATGATGCGCGTGCCTTGAATATATTCTGCGGCCTTGCGATACCAGCCAGTAACGTAATCCAAAACACCGACTCCATCGGTTTCACCCCAAACCAATTCCATGTCAATTCCCTGCTCGCCATTCATCAGGTGTTTTCCCACGAACGGCGGATTGCCAAGCACGAAGGCGCATTGTCCGCGCGGCAGGATGGTGTTCCAATCCGTGCGGAGGGCGTTGCCTTGGACAATGTGCGGCGAGGAACGCAACGGCAGGCGGTCAATCGGCTGGCCGAAAATTTCGCTGGCCTGCTGGTTCATCTGGTGATCCATCAACCAGAGCGCGACCTCCGCAATCCGCACCGGCCATTCGGAGTATTCGAGGCCGTGGAATTGATCCACGTTTACGATGGGCAAAAGTTGCTGCCGACCCGCGCCGGTGGTGAGTTCACGGACGACTTCTATTTCAAGCAAACGGAGTTCGCGGTAGGCAAGGACGAGGAAATTGCCGCAGCCGCAGGCGGGGTCGAGAAATTGGAGTGACCGCAGGCGTTGGTGAAAGGCCTCCATGCCGGTGCGGCGGCGCGAGGAGCGGTCGGCTTTCAGTCGTTCCCATTCCGCCCAGAGGTCGTCGAGAAACAGCGAATGCAGCACTTTCATGATGTCGCGTTCGCTGGTGTAGTGCGCGCCTTGCTGGCGACGGGCTCGGTCATCCATCACGCCTTGAAAGAGCGAACCGAAAACTGCGGGCGAGATTTTTGCCCACATGAATTCGCAGCAAAAGAGCAGTGCTTCCCGCATCGCAGAATTGAAACGCGGATAGTCGAGCCGTTCGTTGAA
Source organism: Verrucomicrobiota bacterium (assembly GCA_031384405.1). Lineage (GTDB taxonomy): Bacteria > Verrucomicrobiota > Verrucomicrobiia > Limisphaerales > JADLHS01 > JADLHS01. The sequence continues at coordinate 7,125 of JANNAO010000556.1, forward strand.
CAAGCCGCCATTGACGTAACGAAAGCCGTAAAATTGATGCGTGTCTTCCATCGGCTGGTCGGCGGCGGGTTTGTTCAGCCAGTCAAAAAGTTCATTAAGCCGTGCGCCGAGGTCAGCACCGTCAGCGCGGGTTTGCGTGCGGATGAATTGAGTGAAGGCTTCGGGTTGGAAAATGAGCGTGTCTTCGGCGAACAGGCAGAAAAGAATTCGGACGAGCATCCGTTCCAAATCGTGTCCGCTTAAACCGCCAGCCTTGAGTGCGTCGTGCAACTCGCACATCCGGCGGTAGGCTTTTTCATTGGCCTCGTCTTCGGCTTCAAATCGTACACGCGTCTGGCCGAGCATGAACGCGAAGGAACGAATGTGACGCGGGAAATCTGCTAACGGGAAATCAACGCGAGAAATCGGACGACCAGCAAATAGCGGAAGGTTGAGATGTTCTTCCGGCTCAAGATCGTAAAGAACAAAGTTCGCAAAATTTGAAACAAGGACGAAGCGGGGAACTTCATCGGTGCGGCCCTCGCGCGTGAGGTCTTCGATGTAGCCAAATGCCTGCGTCTCGGCCTGCGACAAATCCTGCCCTCGGCTTTTGTGTTCAACGATAAGCTTGCCGCGCCAGAGCAGGTCAATGGCGTTGGTGTTGCCTTGCAGATTGCGGACGTTGGTCTCGAACGCGGCGACGGACGCGCGGCGGATGCCGAACACGTCGAAGAATTCGTTGTAGAAAGTCTGTTTGTCGGCGCGCTCCGAGGTGGCGTTAATCCAATCGGGATTGCGCGAAAAGCGAATGGCGCGGTCACGCACCTCGCTCCAAGAAAGATGTGGCATGGCTGAACGTTCGCGCGTCGTTCAGCCACAAGAGGCTGTTCTAAACCGGAAACAAAGCGATGCCTGAAAACAAGTGGGACGCACCTACGCACGTCCCACAACAGGCACCGCCAGGCGCCCGGAAAAGAACGTCTCGATGCGCCCCATACGGGGCGCACCTCGACGCTGCCTTTTCCTTAAAACTGGCGGTTTTGTTGTGGATAGCAGCCGAAGCTACGCGAAATGATTTTGGTTAAATTGGTTTTCTGGTCGTTGTGATTTTTCTAACTCGGCGAGATTACGGCGGGAGGAGGCGGTTGGAAAGCACGAGTTGAGAGTGATGGGCTTTTAGAAGCCAGCGGAACACCCCACCATGAACCTGTAGTCGCGGACGTCAGTCCGCGCCATCTGCCCCACCCTGAAAGTTTGCGCGAGTTATTCTCAGCGCAGTTCAAACTCCGCGACGAGCGGCAGGTGATCCGACGCCTCAGACTTCGGCAGCCACATATTGAGCGGGTTCAATACTTCAGCGTGGTTGAACCAGAGGTAATCAATGCGCTTGTTCGGGTTGTTGGCGGGAAAGCTGAAACCATCGCCCACGCCGACCTTTGCCCAAGCGTCTTGGAAGCTTGCGCTCAATCGCTCATAGACACGACCGCTGGGCAGGTTATTGAAATCACCACACAGAATCACCGGCGTGTCACCATGCTTCTTCGTCAATTCTTCGATCTCACCCACATTCAACCAACGCTCCGCATCGTCAGGGCGTGAATCAATGTGGGTGTTCATGAAGACCAGTTCGCGTCCGTGGACATCCAGCACGAGTTGCAGAATACCGCGCTGCTCGTTGGGACGAATCATCTGGTAATGGTGATTACTCCAGCGTTTCACCGGAAAGCGCGTCAGCACCGCGTTTCCATATTCGCCGCCTTGGTAGTGGAAATTATTGCTGAACACGCAGGTCATGCCCGTGAGCGCCGCCAGTTCTGCGGGCAAATCCCGCCGCGCGGTACGCGCCACGCCTTTGTCCACTTCCTGCAATGCCACGATGTCGGCCCGTTCCTGTTTGATCAGCTCCGCGATGCGAACCAAGTCCACTTTGCCATCGAGTCCTGCGCCATGATGGATGTTATACGTCATCACGCGAAGTGTCACTGGCGCGGCAGCCTTCGGGCGCAACGCGCAGCCGCTGCAAACCACAACGGCCAAAGCGATAAAACCCATTTGCCTGCGAGAGAAAGTTGAATTCAACATCTGGAAAGGCTGACTGCCAACAAAACCAATTATTCACTCCTCGTCATCAATGGATTTTTCCCACTCGGGATAAACCTCTGGCTTCAATTGGCCGCGACGGATCAACTCCTGCAAGTCGCGGATGATGGTGCGGCGGGCGACTTTGAAATCGCGGGCCAGCGCGGAGATGTTCGGGCGCTCACTCGATTTGCCGATGATCTCCACGAGACGGTTCTGGCGGCTGAGGCGGTCGGTGGAGCGGCTCAACAATTCCTGCGTGTCAATCCGCCGCGCGCGTTCGAGCGCCTCGAATTGGCGGATGATCTCCGTGTCGCTGCATTCACTGAGCGCGATGGCGATGGTGCGTTTGAGTTCGCGGATGTCCACGGGCTTGGGCAGGCAATAGTGTGCGCGCCGCGGACCCTGCAACGCCGCCATCTGTTGTCGCACTTCAAGCGCGCCGCTGACCATGATGATGGGAACATGAGGCATCAACTCCTTGAACTCCGGCAGAAACTCCAGCCCCAGTTCGCCGCCCGCGAGAACGTGGTCGAGGATCAACAGGCTTGGAGGATTCTTCGGAACCTTCGTAAGCGCGTCGCTGCCATTGAGCGCGCGGGTGAGACGGTAATCGCTCAACGACTCCTCGTAGATCTCGTACTGAAGATCGTCGTCTTCGATGATGAGAAGATTGGGTTTGGTCATGGTCATTGGAAATAAAACCTTTGACGCGAATTCCGCGAATTATCGCGAATTAGAAAAGCCTGTTCCCAATTCGCGCCAATTCGTGAAATTCGCGTCAAGCTCTTGTCCGTATCCGTGTTCATCCGCGTCCATCCGTGGTTAGGTTTTGGTCAGGCTTCACCGGCAAGATCAACGTGAACGTGCTGCCTTGTCCCACGACTGATTCGACGGCCAGGCCCGCGTCCATTTTCTTCGCGAGTTCATAAACCATCGAGAGACCGAGTCCCGTGCCGCGTTTCGTGGAAAGCGACTTGGTGGTGAAGAACGGCTCGAAGATTCGCGACTTGATTTCAGGAGCGATGCCGCCGCCGCAATCGCGCACCGAAACGAGGATGTAATCCGCCGCTGCCGCCGGAGTCAGGAAAAGTTCCGGTGGCAACTTTGCTGTAAGTTGTGTGGTCAGAATGATTCGCTTCTTACTCGCCATCGCTTCGGCAGCGTTGAAGATGAAGTTGAGCAATATCTGCTGCACGAAATCGCGCGGGACGGAAACTTCTGGCAACTTCTCGCCCCGCTCGAAGCGCACTTCCACCTCGCGCAGAAAACGGTCGCCCAGCAATTTCCGGGTTTCATCCACCACGGCGTTGAGATCGCACGGCGCGGGGGGCGCGTCGGTGCTGCGGCTGAAACCCAGCATCGCGTCCACGACCTCCGCGCCTTGTTGCACCACGGTCTTGATGCGATCCACGCGCGTGCG
>JANNAO010000248.1:0-3174 GCA_031384405.1 Verrucomicrobiota bacterium
ACGTGGAGGTTTATACGAACGGTTCACGTCAGCATCTACGGACGAAACTCCATTTCCTGCGGCAGCAAATCGAGAAGGGCGACGGCACGCCGAACTATTGCTTGGCGGACTTCATCGCGCCGCGTAGTGGGGCAGGCTTCCAGCCTGACCAGGCAGGCAAGATGCCTGCCCCACAACAAGACCACATCGGCGCATTCGCGGTCACGAGTGGGCATGGTTTGAAAGAAATCGTCGAGAAGTTCAAAGCCGATCACGACGACTACAACGCCATCATGGCCGAGGCGATTGCGGATCGCTTGGCGGAAGCGTTCGCCGAGTATTTGCACAAGCGCGCTCGCGATGAGTGGGGTTTCGGCAGGTTGGAGAAGCTCACGACAAACGATCTCATCGAGGAAAAATATCGCGGCATCCGTCCGGCGGCAGGTTATCCGGCGTCACCCGATCACACGGAGAAGGAAATTCTCTGGGATTTGTTGGACGCAGAAAAACATTCCGGCATCAAGCTGACCGAAAGTTTCGCCATGTGGCCGGGCAGTTCCGTGAGCGGACTTTATTTTGCGCATCCTGAATCAAAATATTTCGCCGTCGGCAAACTGGGCAAAGATCAAGTCTCAGACCTCGCGCAACGCAAAGCCAAATCGCTCGCTGAAATGGAACGCTGGCTTGGCCCGTGGTTGAACTACAATCCATAGTCGGACGCTTCTGCGTTGAGGCGATGCTTGTCTTTTGAGTTTGCTGGAATAATCTTGGCGCATGAAGAACGATGTCGTGCCCGTTCATATCCGTGGAATACTTCCCGCCAACAGCGGGTGTGCGCTCTTTGTCGGCAACGACGAAAAGGTTTTTGTCATCAACGTCGAGCCGCAGATGGGGAAGACGATCAGTGATTTCCTTCGCGATGTGCCCAAGGAACGTCCGCTCACGCATGATTTGATGCAGAGTGTGTTCAAGGGGTTTGGAATTTCAGTGGAACGTGTCGTCATCACTGAAATGAAGAACTCCACTTATTTCGCGCGGTTGATCCTTTCCCAGAACAACGAGTTGGCCCGGAAGATCGTGGAGATTGACGCGCGGCCAAGTGACTGCCTGGCACTTGCAGCGGCGCAGAAGTGCAAGATTTACGTGAGCAAGTCGTTGTTCGAGCAGGTGGAGGACATGAGCGAAGTCCTCGACAAGATCAACGAAGGCGGCACTGAACCGGAGTGACATGGCTTCTCCTGTTGCCAAGGTGGACGCGCCTGTAGCGTTGATTTGCGGCGATGACGATTTCGCCGTGAAGCAACGTGCGAAGGAGCTTTTCAAAAAGTGGAGCACTGAACTCGGTGGTGAGGATCACGAGATCATCGAGGCGATGGTCGGCAACAGCGGTGAAGCACTCAAGGTGATCGGCAGGCTTCGCGAGGCACTTCAAACACTTCCATTCTTCGGCGGCGGCAAGGTGGTCTGGCTGCGCGATTGTAATTTTCTCGGAGACGAACGCACGGCTTCTTCTGGCGATGTGACAGACACGCTTGGAGAACTCGCCCATGAGTTGAAAGAATTTCAATGGAAGAGCGTGCGGTTGCTGGTCAGCGCGGGGAAGGTGGACAAACGGAAAGTTTTTTACAAGACGCTCGACAAAATCGGGAAGGTGGAGAGCTTCGATGGTTGGTCGGTCAACGACAAGGATTGGGCGGTGCAGGCCGAGTTGATGGCGCGCAAGGCGGTGCAGGCGCGCGAGAAAAAAATCAGCGAGGATGCGTTGGCGGAATTGGTGGCGCGCATCGGGCCGCAGCCCCGGCAATTGGCTAACGAGGTGGAGAAGGTTTGTCTGTACGTCGGAGAGCGTAACGAGATCACGGAGGCGGATGTGGACGCCATCTGCACGAAGAACAAGATGGCGCGGGCGTTTGCGTTGGGTGATGCGCTGGGGAATCGCAATCTGCCGGTCTTGCTGCGCTGTTTGGACGATGAGTTGTGGGAGATGCAATTCGACAAGGACAAGAGCGAGATCGGGATGCTCTACGGTTTGATCTCGAAGGTGCGCGCGTTGCTGATGTTGAAAGAAATGATCCGGGAAGGTTGGATCAAAGCGACGAATGATTACAACAGCTTCAAAACGCAGATTGAACGTGTGCCTGCGGCAAAACTTCCTTCGGACAAGAAATACAATCCGCTCGCTCTGAATCCCTACGTCTTGTTCAAGGCTCTCTCGCAAGTGCGGAATTATTCCGAGACAGAACTGGTACACGCGATGGAACTGTTGTTGCAGGCGAACCGGAGATTGGTTTCCAGCGCATTGGATGAGAGGATTGTTTTGCAGCAGACACTCGTGCAAATTGTCGGCGCCCCGAGCGCGCGCCCGGCTGGAACGCGGGTTGCGGCATGAATAGATCGGAAGCGAGATCGGAACGGAGTTGTAACTGAAACGATGAATTCGCCCACGGCAAAACTAATGGTCTTGATCGGTGAGCAGTTCGCCTGCGTGAAAGTCACGGGTCGCGCGAACTTTGCTACCAGCGTGGATTTCAAGACGGTTCTCGCCGGGCTGGAGGCCAAGGGCTATCCGTATATCGTCATCGAGTTGTCAGAGTGTTCACTCATGGACAGCACGTTCCTCGGTGTGTTGGCTGCGTTTGGTGTGAAACTGAATCCCAGCGGAGCAGGTTGTATAAACCAAGTGATCGAACTGCGGAACGCCAACGAGCGATTATTGGAGCTGCTTGAGAATCTGGGTGTGTTACACCTGTTCAAAAGCTGTCAAGGCGAGCTACCCGATTGTCGGGAAGTCGCTTCTGAGCCGTGCAACCCGTCCAAAGAAGCCCTTGCCCGCGCATCCTTGGAAGCGCATCAGACTCTTATGGAGATCAATCCCGCAAACGTCACCCGGTTCAAAGATGTGACCAAGTTTCTGGCGGAGGATTTGGAGAGGATTCTGGCCAAGCCGGGATAGTCGGTGTTTAGCCAGTGTTGGAGCACCTTGTTTTCAAGCGAGTTGCGGGCCAGTCACATCAATAGCCTAGCTGGTGGACATCTTCTGAAACCTTTATTGTTCTTTCGTAGCCGTGTTTTGTCTTGAGTTCTGAGGCAACTACGGTAGCCTGAGCCCGCGTCAGGCTTTTGGAGTTAGACGTTCCCCAAAAAAGCGTTGGCCGATGAATAGTCGGCCAGAGGGGAAGTCGAATGTTCTCATGT